>NZ_JBMFLX010000107.1:0-4480 GCF_049970975.1 Infirmifilum sp.
GATGTCGACGCCGTTCACGAAGGTGCCGTTCGTGCTCCCCAGGTCCTGGATGTAGAACGTCCCCCGGGCATAGTCGTAGCCGATCATGAAGTGCCTCCTGCTGATCGCGGTGATCATCTCCCTGGGCGCCGCATCGGCGAAGTTCGCACGGCCGAACTCTTGAGGGAGCTGCGCGAGGGGTATGGTCTTCGTCCCAGCGTCCAAGACGGCGGTTAACGTCATAGTCTCGCCGGATGGAGCGGTGATCCTGATAGTGCCCGGCTGGACAATATGGGTTTCAACGCCTAACGGCTGAGCTGGAGCCGAGGGGGGTGGCAGGGCGGCTGCCTCAGCAGCGGCTCTCCGCCTTATCGCGATGAAGCCTCCCACCGCGACTAGCGCGATTACGGCGCCTGCCGCGATCAGCTCCCAGGGTGTGGAGGAGCGCACAGAAAATGGGATTGTAAGGTCGCGGGTATCGCCTGTTTTAGAGTCGCGAATGTTTATCCTGACCGCGTAGTCACCCTCTGGATCGTTGCCACTGATTGGGCGCCGAGTTATCAAGACTGTTCCGGCCAAGTTCATTCCCCCTTTAAATAGCCGCTCGGGGGCTATTCCGGATGCGGGGGGGAAGTACAACCAAACTTCGAGATCCAGTGTAACCCCTGGCTGAGGTGCGGTCGCGTAGAGATACAGGGTCTCCCCCTTCCCGAGGTAGGTGACCTCGGAGCCCCCAATCGCGTTAGTTATGTAGAAGGTTACGCCGTCATACTGCACAGCGGCCGAGGCAAGGGCTACGAGGAGGAGTGCGACGCAGGTCGCACCTAGAGCATAGCTCTTGGATTTTCGCATAGAAATCTATTCAGGCTAGTAATATTTAAGGCTTACCGTACCTGAAACTTGCCACTACGTAGGGCTGGTTGCTGGGGGAGGATCCGTAGGCAATGTATATGACGGCCTTATCGCCCAGCTCTACAGCCTGGCTCTCGACGCGGGGGGCGGCCCAGACCTCGACAGTCCTGCCCTTCGTCTGGACGGCGGTCCTGTTCAGGGAGCCGAGATCCCTTATGTACCACTTACCGCCGCTCCTGAATATCTCGAAGTGCATACGGGAGATCCACTTGTAGGGGTCAGCCACCTTCACGTAGATTGCATCGCCCTCGCGCTCGACCACCACCTTCTCCTCGCTCTCCTCGGTCAGGCGGCCGAAGATTAGGCGGTCGGCGTCGATCCTTATCCTGGTGCCCATGACCTCCAGGATAGGGATGTCCTCCCGCGCAACCTCAGGCGCGATGCCCTCTATCGCCTCTATCATCTCCCTCGCGCTCAGGTACCTCTCAGACGGGTTCCAAGCCATCGCCTTCCTGACCACCGTCTCCATCTCCTCGCTCACGTCCCTGTTGAACATGCGCACACTGATCGGCGTCGGCGGTGGGCGCTGAGGGTAGCCGGGCATCGCCTGCTGCGGGTGCCTGGCGGTGAGGAGGTAGAAGAGGAGGGCGCCCACCGACCATATGTCCGCCTGTGGCGAGGAGCGGAAGTTGTACTGCTCTGGGGCCGTGTAGCCGCCGGGCGAGATCACCGCCTCCTTGATGCCGGAGACGTTGTAGAAGGCGGCTGTCCCGAAGTCTATCAGGACGCACTTGCGGATGTGGTTGTCCCTCGCGAGGACATTCTTGGGCTTCACGTCCCGGTGGATCACGTTCCTCGCGTGGATGTAATCCAGGGCCAGCAGAACCCCCACGGCCACGGCCCTCGCCTCCTTCTCGTCCAGCGGCGACCTTACCAGCTGCTCTATGCTGGCCCCGGGAACGTACTCCATCACGAGGAAGGGCAGGCCCCTCTGCTCCCCCTCGTCGACGTAGGCCACGACGTGCTCATGCCTCAGCTCCTTGAGGATCTGGCGCTCGAAGATGAGCTTCTCCATCGCCGTAGGATTTGAGGCTGAGATCTTAACGGCTACGGAACCTTGAGAGGAGTCAGCGAGCCAGACCTCGCTCATGCCGCCCCTTCCGATGAGTTTAGCCAGGCGATATCTCCCCCTCCTCCCTTGGAGGAGGGGGCTGATCGTTAGCCCCATTTTACCCAGTTCTTTAAAGCGTCCAATATTTTATTCTTTTCGCTCTATATCATTGCCAGTATTGACCCTTCAAGCCTATGTCCGGCAGGAGCGATCAAATGTTCCTGAGCGGAACCATGGCGGAGACGGTGACGTTATCGTAGCCGCCCCGCTTTTTCGCTAACTCGATCAGCTCGCTGCAGAGCCTTAAAGGAGCTTTGCTATACCTCAGTGCTATCGTCAGTACCTCGCTTTGGCTCACCATCTCCGTCAAGCCGTCGGTGGCCGCGAGGAACATGGCGCCGGGCTCCACCTTCACGGCCCTGTCGCCGGCGTGCAGCTCCACCCACATGCTCGGGAGGCCCAGCGCATTGGTGATGACGTTGCGGGGCCCGGTGGCGGGCTTGTGATCGGTGGTTAGCTGGGTCAACCTCCTGCTGATCGTGTAGATCCTGCTGTCCCCAACGTGTCCGACGTGCACGACATCCTCCTCCGCGACGGCTAGGGAGAGGGTAGAGGCCATGGGCGCCCCCCTCTCCTCGATGAGGGAGAGCACCCTCTTGTTGGCCGCCTCAAAGGCCTCCCTTATGAGACCGGAAACCTCCTCCCCCTTCGCCAGGCCCGGCAGGAGCACGCCTAGGAGCTCGAGCACCCCCTCGCTGCTGGCCAGCTCGCCGTACTCGTGGCCACCGGCTCCGTCCGCCACCCCAATTATCCTGAAGACCCTCGTGGAGCCCTTGAGGGACACCCTCAGGCTCGCCGCGAAGCCGGAGTCCTCGTTGTTCGGCCTCCTTAGGCCCCTGTCGCTCACCACCGTCAGCGCAGTTAAGCCCCTGAGTAGTTCACGAGATATCTCCACCCCGAAGCCGCCTGCAGCTGCTGCGGCACCCCTACTCATCGCCGCTCTCTTGGCCGCCTCCTCCGGCGGCCCGCTCACCTTCTCCACCCCCTTCAACGGCTCCTCCGTCAGCAACAGCTGTCTCCCATCCAGCGCCATCCCAGCCACTGCCGCCTTAAGGCCTCCGTTGCCTAGCACGTATGAATGGGCATCCCGCTGCAGGCTGAGCAAGCGGTACCGCCCCGTGACTTCGCTTGCGTCGTATGCTACAAGCGTGTAGTCGCCCTCCGCGGGCTCGCGAAGCGACCCCCTGGGGCCTAGGAGGCTCATCGTCGAGCGGACTACACTGAGGAAGTCGGCGACTATGGAACCCGGCTCGGTGGTTACGGCAAGCAGGTAGAACTTACCCCTCCTACTGCAAAGGTCTAGGTTTAGCGTGACGGCCAGCGAGAAGCTCTCAGAGGTCGAATGCGCGCCGACCCCTGTGTACCTCGCGAAGCGCAGGTTTTTATGCCCCATAGATCTACTCCTCATGTGTGGAACCTTAAGCTGGAAGATAAAGCTATCGGTGAGTTTAAGTTCGTCGTAGAGCTTGCTGCCCAGCGCGCCGCTAAGGGGGCTCTCAGCTCTTCGGGTCATAAGCTGTGTCCCAGATGCGGATCCGCTGCCTTCCACCTGAGGAGCCTCGATCGCTACTACTGCTTCAACTGCAAGAGCTACGTCACGTAGGGTCTCGCCTCGGTTACCAAGTTGAGGCGGGAGCATAGGGTTTACGTTGAGCAAAAGCTAAATATAGACGAGGGTAGAAAAGAGATCGTGCTCGCCCGCTTGTCACTTGTAGCAGTAATTGTCCTCGCACTGAGCTCTCTTGTGACCGCCTCTCAACCACCCACGGTAGTAGTATCGCTCGAACCCTCCACTGTCACAGCTAGTGAGGAGGATGTAGCAGAAATCCGCTTGGTCATAACCTCCGCTACACAATCAGTATACGCCGGCGAGTTCAATCTAACGTACCCTTCTGAGGTCAACGTGACTGTGATGGGAACTAAGAACTGGACAGTCTTCAGACCGACGACAGGCGGTCTCCGCTACGCGTTCTACAGGAACCCAGGAGTCAATATCAGCGATCGTTCGGTCGTGGCTGTGATGAAGGTGAAGGCAGCAGCGGGGAACTACACTATCAGTCTCGCTTACCTCAAGGCTGCAGGCTCTTCGGGAGAGGACTTAGCAGTAGTGTACGGGAACCAAGCCGTAAGCGTGACCGTCGTTGCGGCGGTGAGGGAGAGTGAGCGGCCGCAGCCCGTGACTGTAACAACGGTTGAGCGAAGAATTGACTGGAAGCTCATCTCGTTTGCCGCTACCTTGTTGACAGCCGTGATCCTTGCGGCCTACTACTTCTACTCCTGGCCTTCCGCCCAGCTTCTCATCGACGGGCGTAAGCTTCGATTACGGGGCGGCAACGTAGTGCTTGGTCGCGAGGACTTCGCAGGGATGCTACCCCCTGATAGGCTGCCCTACATTACGAGGAAAGTGAAGGGGGGTCACTTTCGCATAGTGCGATACGGTGGGGCTTACTACATCCAGGACCTGGGGAGCACGAACGG
>NZ_JBMFLX010000108.1:0-4475 GCF_049970975.1 Infirmifilum sp.
CCCTGACCAGATCTACAGCCATCCTAGTCCAACCCGTGCAGTACCTTGAACGCCTGCACAGGCCTTCTCACGGCAAGCCTACCCTTCTCGAAGGCGGCGAGAATCCTCGTGAACCAGAAGTGTAGCTCGTACTCCTCCAGCATCCTAACCACCTCCTCCAGCTCCATTATCTTCGCCGGGCTCCTCAAGGTCTCGCGAACAGCAGCGTATACCACAAGCCTCTTATAGGATTCCTCTCCAACCCTGAGCGAGCGTTTTCTCGGCTTCACATGCACCCCAATTTTTTCTGCCATCATTACTATTTCGACCCACGGGCACACAGCAACTAATTCAGCCCTGCGAGTGTAAGTGCCAGGGTAGAAATGGCAAACCTGCACAGCATCGTCAGAGCCCCTCCGCTTGACACGCCTATACGTATAGATAATTAATCTCTCTGCCTCGACGGGGTTCAAAGAGCTTTAACACCCCTATACTTCGACAATATACTATTAACGTCACCCTTGACATCAATAGGCTTCGTTAGGACGACTTCAGCGCTAAATTCCTTAACAGCATGGATTCCCGTGCTCCTCTTCAGCTCCTTTGCAAGCTCAAGGAAAACAAGAGGGTCAGACCCTCTCGCAGATAACTCAAAATGCTCAGAGTCACGTTCAAGGCGAATTACACCCTTCTCCAAGACAAGAGGACCTAGTTCCTTACTCCTAACCAGATCCTCGAATTCCTCAAGATCCTCTACCAGGAGCTTATTGATTATGGGTGTCCTCTCGGTTCTAACCGAGACGGTTAGCCTAGCTATGGCGGGCTGCTCCAGTTCGGGTGACTCAACCCTTACCGTATACGAGTACTCACCCTCAGCCTCCGGAGCCGTGATGCTCCAGCGAGTCTTGAGAGGTAGCAAACCGCTACTCGGGTCAACAACGCCCCTATCCACGTGTAAAGCAACGGGTCTTTCTATAGACCCAATGGGTTGAATGGTGATTTCGACGGAAACTTCTCCTCCAGGAAGAACCTCGACCCTACTTGGAACCACGTCAACCAGAACCTCATGTCTAATCTCCTCTATCTTCTCAACCACTGGGTAGGACAAGAACATCTCGATAGCCTTCTCCTTATCTAGGTCTATAAGTGGAGTCTCACGATTTTTCTCACGAAACACATAGCTCACCCGAACCTTCCTACCCTGCTCCTCTACAACCCTGGGCTTCAGGCTCTCCAACATTCTGGAAGCAGCTTTCCTCCAGGGAAGCACTATGTCAGACTCATAAACACTATCAGGAACCCTACCCACTGGGAGCCCCACAGCTTCACCCTGCTTGTAAATTCGAAGCCAGTAAATCTCGCCACCCCTCTGCAAACCAATCTTTAAATTTTCAATACCCTCCTTTAAAGCTTCAAGTACAAGGTCCCTCTTCACAAATGGGAGTCTCGGATTGGTATAGAAATACGTTAAAATATCCTTAACCATCAACTCCTTATCACTTTCCGCGAGAGAACTCCCAAGGATTTTCTTAATTAGGAAGTCGAGCTCAGCAAAATTCAGCCTGTCGATCTTGGCCTTAGCTAATCCCGGATCAGCTAAAGCCTCCTCGGCACCTCTCGCGAGTGAAGTGTCACGAAGAGAAACACGATCCTCAGTCACTTCTTGTTCACTAGGAAAGGCTATAGTGTCGAAAGCCGCGAGAATTTTATACATGAGCTCCTCCCATTTCTTATTTCTATATCTCTGGAGAGCCTTGCGTTCATAATTTCGATATTCTTCATCAGGATATATTTCCTCTAACTGTTTCTCCACTTCATCACAAGCCACGATCGTAGCAGCATGCATTGAAAGATCTTCGAGCTTCCTCTCATCACTTGGGTATAATACAGCGATAGTATTCCTGTATACTTTGCCTCCGCCACTTTTAACCTCATATATGATTTTTCTAATTTCCTCTTTACTAAGGTTTTTTGGAGAAATGACAAGGATATATCTAGGTTCATCAATTGGAAGAGGCCCCTCACTAATAATAACCTCGAAGAGGCGAGACTCCGCAGCCTTTCTAGGCGCGTTAGGCGGCCCCCCCACAGCAAGTTTGTTCACAGCCTCCAGCAACTTAGACCGAACCTTATTTGGGTCTACCCGTTCCGTCTTATCCTCGCAAAATTCTCGCACGGAAGGCACGGGGTTAAACCAGTAGCGCTCATGCCTCACTCTCAAGTAGTACAGTTCATTCTCGGCCATGTTGAGCGCATTTAGAATGTCAACCGGCTTGATCCCAAGGGATCGGGCCAGTCCCTCCTCGTAGACCATGAAAGCTATGTCCTCCTTCCCAGGGAAAACATTCTCTGGGATAAGAAGCCTACCATAAACATACGTCCGAAGGAAAATTGACAACGCAAGCCTGTATACCAAGCCCCTCGGGTCGAGCTCCCGAGCTTTTTCGAATAGATCCTTATTGACCACGGGCTCAAAATAGGCAAACGGCTGTGTAAGCACAAAGCCACGAATAGTTTCGTCTGCAACATCAATATGCCAGGGCATTATGAAGTCTGGATCTTCGTCGCTCCGTAGTATTCGTCTAACCACGAGTCTCGAGATCCTCAAGGCGTCCCTGGTTCGCTGCAGCTCCGGGTTCCTGGTGACAATATCGTATAGAGTATCTAGGTAAGTTGGGTGAAAGGGGGCAGTAACATTCAACCTAGCAGCAAGCTGTACAGCTTGATTGCCGAAAAACTTCGCTTCACTCTGGTATAGAACCAGGTACTTACTCCGAAGCTCGCCGACAACCTTCGCATCGACCTGCTCAAAAATCCTTCTCTTCAAGACCTCCACAGTCTCCTCAGGCCTCAGTGGCATCTCATAATTTGAGACAACCCTACCGATCCCGTTCCGGATCATCCGAGCCGCCTCCCTGTAGACCTCTATGTACTTTTCCTCTCCATCCTTGACCTCAAGTGGGAGCGTTATAACCAGGGCAGCCTTAGTCCCCTCTACAGCCTTTGCCAGGCTCTCAATGAAAGACACTACGCTATTCCCGTAGCCTTTCAGAGAGCTATCACTAGACTCTCGGAACCTCGTAACATACTTAGCAATCTCATCGATTAAGATAACGACCGGCTCCTCTCCAAGAAGCTTCTTGAGTGTTACAGCGCCAGGGGCATAGACCTTTTCGTCCTCCTCCCTCAACTCTGCATATCGGCCCAGCTGGTAAGCCAGCGAGCCCCAGACAGTCCTCACCTCGTAAGGCCCCAGGCCGAGAGGCTTCGAAGGATTAGGGCATAACTCGTCAGACTCTCCGTCAAGGACGACGAGGCGAGGCCTAGCATTAGAGTATAGTGCTCCAAGCTCAGGATCCACTTTTTGAAGAGCGTAAGGGTTCCTCACCGCGTGGATGATCGTGAGTAGAAGGTGCGTCTTTCCCCCTCCGTAGAGAGAAAATAGTGGGAAAACATTCCTCTTACCCCTTCCCGCTACTGTTTCAGCGACCTCCCGCAGAACCCTCTTAATAGTCTCAGAAAGATATGTCGCCGCAAAAAAACTCTCAGAGTTACGGTACAGATCATGACCACGCTGAAGATAAACCTCGGCCAGCGAGGGAGCCAGCTGCGAGTCGAGAGACTCGTCGTAAAGGTCTTGCCTTACCCGTGCATAAGACTTAAGCCCCATGAACCCATCCCTCAAGCGTGCCTATACCTGTTAGATATGAAATCACACGAGTGTTTAACTCTTTCTCCGGATCTGATGATGGGAGCAATTTAGAGAATATGCTTGCCAGTCTGAGAGCCTCATCAACATGATGAGCCCCATGCCCCCGCAGTTCCTCGTAGCGTTCCCTAAACTCCTTTACATTATGGCTCAAAGCATAGTACTCGAGCAGGTGAAGCGCGTCGACAGGACTCTCCACCACAGGCTTAAAGGGATCCAGCCCACGCTCCCTCATGAGATCCAGGAGATCGTCACGGCTGTTCCCCTTAGGCTCTAGCAACTGGAAATCCCCATCGGTCTTCAAAACTATCCTTAGATCCCGGAGACGGCGATCATCAACGCCTGTACCAAACCCCAGAATATGCACCGTAGTCCTATCCATGACCCTCCTCCCAGCCCTCAAGCTTCGAGGCAACAGAAGTTTAGCCAGCAGATAGTAGAGGGCCTCTCTGCTCCTGACCTCTTCGACTGAACCTCCGGTTCCAACATGCTTTGCAATAGCTTTTGCCAACCCCCTGGCCGCTGCAGGATAAGCCTTCTCAGCTACGAGCTTCCCAACATCATTCACACCCACAATCCTCTCCAAAGAAGTAAATGGGGCGAACGTAGCAGCCAATGTACCGACAAATAAGTCCATACCCCACCAACCTGATTTTAACAACTCTGAGACACGCCTCTCAGCCTCCTGGACAGCCTCTTTATAGACCTCCTCTACCAACCCCTCCCCCATGCGGCCCGGCCTCCACACCACCACGATCGAGGTGTCGAGCGCCGCCTTGCCCCTGGC
>NZ_JBMFLX010000109.1:0-4430 GCF_049970975.1 Infirmifilum sp.
GCTGGGAATAATGAGTGTTTCCTATATAGTGAAAGCCTTTTATATTATATATATTGTCAATACTGATTAATTAGTCAATAAATTAAATGTTTTTAATTTATTTCTTTTTATATAATATTGAATAACGAAAAACTTATAAGATACGATTTGAAAATATTTCTCGTGGCAGGACAACAGCCCAAGAATTATATAACACTGGCAGCCATAGCAGTAATTTTCCTCATTCTAGGATATGCCTTGGCTCTACTAGTAACCCCCAAGCCTTCTGTTACTACTCCCCAAGGCCCTGTCACATATAACCTCCCACTAAATGAGAAAACAGTATACGCGTATAATTGGTCCCAGATAGAGTCCCTAGCTAAACAGGAAGGGAAAGTTGTTTTCGCAATATTCGGAGGAACTCATGAACAAGACGTCTTCAACCATGTGTGTCAGAACTTCCAAGCCAAGTATGGAATACAGTGCCAGGTTGTCCTGGGAGACTGGTATAGCACGGTTCAATCACTTATCGCCGACAAACAAGCAGGCAAGACTGTGGGACAATACGATGTTGTATTCCTGTGGTCTCTCCCGTTCAAAATGGCAAAGGAGAACGGTGTAGTCTGGGACGTAAACCTGAGGGAGATAATCCCGAATGCAAAGAAGGTCCCGCTCCTAGCTAACATGTTTGGCACAGACATGTACCCCACGGACGGGAGATACATCCCCATCGTGTGGTGGCAGGTCGTCATGCTATACAGGAAGGACATTCTAGGTCAGTGGCCGAACGCCGATGTCCCGAAGAGCCTGGACCAGCTTCTTGACTGGGTCAAGAAGCATCCCGGAAAGTTTACTTATTGTGATCCAAACAAGGGCGGTAGCGGACATACATTCCTCATGGCACTTCTCTACAGTCAGTACGGGTACGATAAGTTTTCCTTTGCAGGATACAGTGAGCAGAGAGCTCACGATATCATGTACAGCCCCGGTAAGAGCGGAATGAACTTCTGGGACTACCTCAACGAGATCGAGAAATACATGTATCAGCCAGGCAATTATCCACAAGGTAACGTCGCCGCCATACAGTTATTCGAGGCTGGCGAGGTCTGGCTTGAACCTCAGTGGATAGACACAGTCCTTGCCGAGATTAATGAGGGAAGACTTAAGCCAGAGTGGGTCGGGATGTACATACCTGACCCAGGCATGCCTGAACCTTGGGACGGAGTTATAGTAGCCTTCAACGCTCCACACAAGGCCGCAGCCTTACTCTTCATAAACTATCTCCTCGAAGACGAGACTCAAGCATACATAGCTGCCAACGAGGGCACATTCCCCGTTGTACCTAATGCTTGGAACCTTGTACCCGCTGACGTTAAAGCGAACCCTGCTTGGCCGGTCAATATTCCTTACGGAAGCTTCGAGAAGTGGTTCTTCTACGGACCGTTCTACTTCAGACATGCAGAATACATGAACTACATGATGCAAAAGTGGGTAGACGAGGTGGCTAAGAAATAAATTACTTGTTATAAAAATAATTTCTTTTTTTGCCGGGGATCGTAATGTCTTCTCAGAATTCAGCTCCACTAATATATCTCTTGCCGATATACCTCTACCTATTAGTTATGCTAGTAATACCCCTGGGAATAGTCATCCTTGGGGCTTTCGGAATAATATCATTCTCTGGAGTCCAGCAACCAACACTCAAGGGATTCCAGACTTTCTTCACTCCTGGAAGCCTCTATCTGGAGTCTACTTTCTTTACTGTCTGGAACAGCGCAGTCGCGACATTTCTAGCTGTGGTAACCGGGTATCTTTTCGCAATCTACTTGACTATTCGAAGACCAGGCTGGTGGGGCAAGTTTTCGTTTGTCCCACTGATAGCAATCTACACCCCGTACCTTATAGCTGCATTCATGTGGTGGACCCTTCTCTGGCCTAAAGGATATCTAGCCTTAGGGATTAACTGGCTTCTTCAGAAACTGGGATTAATACGGGAACCACTATATCTAGTAAATGATCCTTACGGTATAGGCATCATCCTGGGTAAAGTGTGGTATACCTTTACTCTCACATTCCTTTTAACTTATGGCCCGCTTCAACTGATCAACCCTGAGATAGTAGAAGCCGCCAGAATACTTGGCGCGCCAATGAGAACGGTTATTACAAAGATATATTTCCCGCTTTCAAAATACGCTCTACTCGCATCCTCTTCCATAGTATTCTTGGATAATCTTACAGGCGTTTCGACGCCCCTGGTTCTTGGCGCCTCCTGGCCCCAATATCTGAGCGTTGTGATATTAAACGATGTCACACTGTTCTTCAACTACTTGATGGCATTCACCTCCGGCTTTGTCTACATAATTTTATCGCTTCTTGCAGGATACTTCTTCTTCAGATATACAACAAAAGCGATTGTTTACCAGGTGAGATAGAATTATGGATAGACAACGAGCCTGGGATATAATTATCCTTACCTTCCTATTATTCTTCTACATAGCGCCTGTATTCATGGCTGTGCTTTACGCGCTGGCTGAGCAATGGTACTTTGGCACAGACCTCTTCCCCTCCCGCATCGGTCTGAACTGGATACTTAAAATGATAAATGATCCCTATGTGCAGGGAGCGTTAATTAACAGCTATATACTCGCGCCACTCACAGCCTTGTCGACAGTAGCCTTGTGCATACTTCCGGCTTACTATCTAGCAATGAATAGAGACAGATTCGCCATACTAACCGAAACCATCGTCAACCTTACCATGGCATTACCGGCTATCGTCGTTGGAACAGGACTCCTATTCCTTTACACTTGGTTGGGATTAAGGAATAATCTCATCGCTCTTATACCTGCCCACATGTTCTTTGCAATACCCTTTTCACTTCGCAGTATAACGGCATCCTTCATGCAGGTTCCAAAGGATCTCGGGGAAGTGGCCAGAGTATTCGGAGCTACAAGGTTACAGGTAATAACAAAGGTCTACCTACCTATAACTTGGAGAGGGCTCCTCTCAGCCTTCATCTTCTCGATGGCTATATCCCTCAACGAGTTCGTAATGACACTACTGCTAGGAGCACCCTCCATTAAAACACTGACTATCATTGTGTATGAACTCATCCGAGGCTATGCGATTTCTCCTCCACGAGCCGCCGCCGTAAGCTTGTTTATCCTTTTCCCGAGCCTGATCGGCGGATTCATATCTGAAAAATATTTCCGTGTTTCTGTTTCACTAGGTGGAGCGGGTGGTAGGTAATGGTTCGGATAGAGCTTAAAGATATATATAAAGGGTATTACGGGGGAAAGGTAGTAGCTGCAGAGATAGAATATCTAGAGATTAAGGACAAAGAGTTCTTCGGGCTACTAGGGCCCTCAGGTAGCGGAAAAACAACAACTCTACGTATCATTGCAGGGCTAACCCAGCCCGACCGTGGAATGGTTCTGATCGACGGGGAAGATATAACGCAGCTTCCACCCGAGAAAAGAGGCTTAGGAATGGTTTTTCAAAGCTGGGCCCTTTTCCCTCACCTAACGGCCTTCGAAAACATAGCCTTCGGACTACGACTCAGAAAGATTCCAGAAGATGAAATTAAGAGGCGTGTCCAGTGGGCTGCAGAACTGTTACAAATCCAGGATCTCTTGAACAGGTATCCGTACCAGATGAGTGGAGGGCAACAGCAAAGAGTTGCAGTTGCGAGGGCAATCGTCGTCCAGCCTAGAGCATTACTCTTCGATGAACCTCTAAGCAACCTGGATGCAAAGCTTCGTGAACAAGTAAGGTTCGAGCTTAGAAAACTCCAGCGTGAGCTAGGAATAACTTCTGTTTACGTTACCCACGACCAGGCTGAAGCATTAGTCATGTGTGACAGAATAGCTGTAATGAACAAGGGGAGGATAGAGCAGATAGGCTCTCCTGAGGAGATTTATGGCTCTCCGGCCACGAGATTTGTGGCAGAGTTCATGGGTATAACCACATTGATACCTGGAAATGTCTTGGAAATAGTGAATCGTGACAAGAGCCTCGTCAGGGTGGCCCTAGAAGAGGGAAATATTGAACTTTTAGCCAGGACAAACTTAGAAAAAGTGACGAAAGATAGCAAAGTTTTCCTTGCCGTTAGACCTGAAGCTGTGAGACTCGCGCATCCCACTGAGACATCCAACGTAATAGACGTGAAAATCCAGACGGGATCTTATCTGGGTGATCATTATGAATACATTATATCGTTGTCGGGCTACCTTATAAGGCTTAGAACGCCTGTCAACGTGCGCTTAGATGCTGGGAGCAGCGTGAAGATTAAACTTGAAGAAGAGACATTATTTGCAGTTCCCAGATGAATTTCTAGTTGTTTTTTTAACACTTTAATCCTTTGATTATTATTTACAGAAACACTCAGATTAAATGAACAATTAGATTCCTTGAGGTTCATTCTATAGGTGAGTAATAAACCTTAAAACTCC
>NZ_JBMFLX010000110.1:0-4263 GCF_049970975.1 Infirmifilum sp.
GAGCCCAACGCCACGGGGCTCCCATCTGCGGACAGGTGCTTCAACCCGATGTTTATGGCCCCGACGACGTCCCTGTCTAAGATCAGCCCGTTCCGTAGCCTAGCTAACGAATTAATCCCCCATAATCCCCTTCTCGAGAGCTAGTTCCCTTGTTGCTGAAAGGTACATGAGGAGCCTTGTCCCATATGGCTTATGGGATTAAGGATGTCCAATATTGGATTATCAAAGGAGTGGGCGCTGAGGTGGCTGAGGGGCTCTATAGCGAGCTACATGAGGGGCAAGATCAGTCTACCTATGCTAATTGGGAGAGTAAAGAGGTGCATTGAATCATATGGCGTATCACCATCAGAAGTGGAGTCGCTGGCGCAATCCATAATCCTTGACCCAGGTCTGATGCTGGGAGGGCAGGAAGAGAGGCAGAAAGTGCTAGAACCACTCTTCAACTACCTCAGAGAGCTGAAGAAGAGCCCGTGAGACTGAGTGAAAATTACCAGCTGTTCGGGTTTTAAGGTAATTGCATGGAAATAAGGGCAGGGGTTGGCTAGGTATGCCGGCTAGGTATGCTAGTTTTGACGACGTGGAGCGCGACGTTCGAGCAGGCGTTTTCAGGAACGAGTCGGAGTTGAGGCAGGCTTTTGTTGAGGCTTTAAAAGAGGAGCTGAGGAGGGCTTGTCGTAGAGAGCTTGTAGATTATTACCTGATCCCAGCCCTAGATAGGTGTGTTAAAAGCGGGAGGCCCGACATAAGGGTGGCGAATCTAGTGCTCGAGGTCGAGCCCCCTGGAGCGGGGCTCAGGAAGGGGCGTGAGCAGCTCCTCAGGTACCTTAGGGAGTTGAGAGAAGCTGGTGCGGGCGTTGAGCTTCATGGAGTAGTACTAGACGGTCTTACGGCCGAGTACTGGGTGGTGGAGAGCTGGGGATCGGAGCCTGTGAGACAACGTGATGGTAGAATGGTTGATATTGTTAGGGATGCTGTACAGATTCTCTGCTCCGAGAAGGTACCGGTTGTTTTACCAGAAGACCTCGTTGAGATCTTCGGTGTTTAGCCTTGACAAGGCTTTCGCACCGCGTGATAAGGGCTTTGTATGACACGCTAAGCTGGTATAAGCAGAATGCCGGTGCCCCCGGAGCTCAGAGAGTTCTTAGCCTCCATAAATTGTGGGAAGAGCTCCACGCCCTTTCAATAAACATATCTAAGGAGGCGTGGGAGAAGTTTCAGGAGATAGCGAAGTCAATGGGAATAGCACTTAGTAGCGATAGGAGATGGCTGTTCCTATTTGCTGTTGAGACATACCTCAACATGGTCATCAGACTCATAGCACTCTCAAAGATGGGGAGAGCACCACGTGACATCCAAGACTACGTAAACGCAATTCGGGGGATGAGAAATGTATTCAGCCCCACGGTATTCGAGTGGGTTCACGATGCTGTAAACGATCCAAGCCTACATCCTATGGTTAAATCCAATCTAGAGGGATCCCTCAACACCCTAGTCTGGGTGGTCTACAACCTCAACCTACTGCCGGTATCCTTCGATACGTTCAGGGTTCTATACCAAGGCGTGCTACCTAGTGAGTCGCGGAAAAGCCTAGGAGAGTTCTTCACGGACGAGAGCCTAGTTAACGAGGTTCTTGACGCGGCAGGCTTTGGTTTAACATGCGATCGTATCAAGGAGGCTTATGAGAAGTGGAGGAGTGGGGAGCGCGTAGTCCTAGCCATAGATCCAGCTTGCGGTTCGGGGACTTTCCTAGTACAGGCTATTAGGAGAGTGTTCAAGTGCTTCGATGCAATTGGTAGGGTGCCCCCCGACATCCAGGAATTCGTATTGGATACCATAGTGGGGGTTGACATAAACCCGTTCGCTGTGGAGATGGCGAAACTCAATATCATGATTACGTTAGCGGAGGAGATGAGTAAGAGAGGAGCTCTGGCCGTACCCCGTAGTGTTAGAGTCTACTGGGCTGATAGCCTAGCTAGAGTTAGCAAGGGTAGGAAGCTGTACTATGATACCCTTAAGATATCGATACCAGCTTTAATGAAATTCGCTGGAACGAGTTCCATTGAAGTCCCAATCGCACCAGGCCTCCCTAGGGTTGACGTTCTAATAGATAGGGTGTTCCAGTACGCAGGGCAACCGAGTGGGCTTGCTCAACTCGAGTACTGGCTAAGAAACGCTATTGCAGGTACGGGGCTTCAAGCATATTACGATTATATCTTAAACGACTTGAGGATCCTCTATAATGTCATGGCCTCCATTCATAGGAGCGGTAATAGTAGGGTTGTGGAGCTTATAAAAAACGCACTCGTAGTCCAAGACCTCGTTGGGAAGTGCTTGTTCGTCATCGGGAATCCACCCTGGGTTAGGATACACGAGCAAGCACCCCACGTTAGAGACTACCTAAGGAGCAACTATAGGTGGGTTTCTCAAGGCTCCTCGTACAATCCCCAGTTCGCGAGAACAAGGATTCCATTTAGGGAGCAGTTCGACTACTCCGTAGCATTCCTCGAGAGGGGTCTAGAGTTCCTAGTTGATGGAGGAGTTCTGGGGTATGTCATCACATCTAAGATCCTTAGGTCGAGCTATGCTGGATTGATGAGAGAGGAGCTCCTAAACAACTACAAGATCATTGAGCTGAGAGACTACAGTCTCTACCCAAGACCATTATTCCAAGATGCTGTAAACTACCCGTTAATCATAGCAATAGAGAAGAGCAGACCTGGGAGCAACCACAGAGTGAGAATCCTAGTAGCGAATACAGCCGGGGATCTTAGGCAGTTCGATTTACCCCAGTCCGAGCTCCCACTAGAGAAGAGTAAACCTAGATCCCCGTGGGTCCTAGCACCAGAGCGCGTGGTTGGAGTTCTTAGGAGGCTACAAGGTCGCTCCAGGAGATTGGGTGACATCTACGAGGTTATGAGGGGTGTAATGACTTCTGCTAATGACATCTACCTAGGGTCTATTCACAGCTGTAGTGGTAACGTTATCCACCTAAAGCTTGAGAATGGGAGCATAGTAGATGTGGAGGAGGATCTACTACATGTAGTGGTTAGAGGAGAGGACATAGACCCCTTCAAGTATTCGTGGAGCTCGCTCATTATATTCACTCACGACACCAGCACTCTAGACCCGCTCTGGGATTCGGATCAACGACTAGTACTGAACACTCTTGGATTGCTTAGCCAGAATGTGAAAGCTAGGGCTGTTGGGAGATCCGTGGTATACGAGGAAAAGTTACCCCTTAAACCCCCACAAGCCGGTAGCTGTGTTCAAATTGCTAGGAGTAAGGTTGTCAGAGTGTTTAACACGTTAAGTAGGCAGGGTTTGGCTATCCAGCAAGCAACCCCCTGTGTGGTTAACGTTGGTTGCTGGAAGGTGCTGAGGGGCAATAATCCCGTCATAGACGTTAGCATTGAGGCACGCACAGATCAAAACTCATGTATTATCGAATACACCGTGTCGAATCTTAGAATACCTAATGCTCCAAAAGCTACACTACACTTCCTAAACAATCTGGACCGCTTGCTGGGGAGAGACGATTACAGAGCAAGTTTACCGCCATGGGCGATCTTCAGGGTAAGCCCGGACAAGTTCAAGGAGTACAGGATAGCGTGGCAGGAGAATGCTATGCACATTGAGGCGTCCTACCTACCATTAAAGGTTGATGTGGACGTTTGCGGTACGCGAGTCCGGAGGCTTCTGATCCCGCTACAAACGACATACTTCATAGTGGAGGAGGATGCTATCAGAGCGGTTAAACTTCTACTCTACTTTAACAGTAGGCTTGCCAGAAGTCTAGTTAAACTATGGGCTTGGAGTGCCAGAGGCGGGTACTACAGGCATGTATCCTACACAATGGGCCACCTCCCCATACCAGACCTCGGTAGACTCTGGATATGGATCCATGGGCTTGCAAAGCAGAGCCCGGATCTCAATATGGTAGCTAAGGACATCATGGAGAAACATGGAGAGGAGCTAGAGAGGGAGCTCATAGAAGATCTCAACATAACAGAGGAGGAGTACAATGAGCTGGTAGAGTATGGAAATTGGCTTAACGAGCACACTCCAACAACAGCCTTAGAGGGGGTGGAGCTCGGAGAAGAGGAAGAGAGCTAACTGGTAGCTAGTATAACACCTAGTATAACACCTTGAGCTCAATTTAGTAATAATATAGCTAGCCTTAGGGTGACCTTGACAACCCTTACCATCCTAGTCCTAATCCACTTTATCACCGCGCTACGGCTCACGCCGAGAACCCTAGCGAAC
>NZ_JBMFLX010000111.1:0-4162 GCF_049970975.1 Infirmifilum sp.
TCCTCGCAGTAGTGCCCGGTGGGGGGAACACCACGGTGGTTACGATCAAGGCGCTGAGGGACGTGCCATCGATAGCCGTGAGGGTTCCCGAGCGCCTTAAGCCGTTCGTCACAGTTGAGCCGGCCGAGGTGACTAACTTGAAGAGCGGCGAAGTGGCAACGTTCACAGTGCGCGTTAAGTCTCCACCAAGCGATACCTCCGACGTTATTTTGCTCCAAGCGGTGGACAGCGTGGTCTTCCTCCCGATCGAGATAAAGGTCGTTAACAGACTCGTAATAGCGCAGGGAGCGCTTGCTGAAGTCTACGAAGGGGAGAGCGTTCCTCTGAGGTACTACCTCTACGATGAGAGAGGCAACACAGTCTCGGGGGTGAAGCTACGGCTTCGAGTCGGTGGACAGGCGTACTTGGCTCAGGAAGTTGAGAAGGGGGTCTACACCTACAATCTGACGGGGTTGGCTCCTGGGAGGTACACGATAACCGCGGAGGCGTCGAAAACTGGTTACGTAAACGCTTCGATTCTTGCTGCGCTCCGTGTACTGGTCATCGGCGACATTAACAAGGATGACGTGGTAGACTACAAGGACCTAGCGATAGCCGTAGCTGACTACGGCACGATGGGGTACTCGCTGGCAGACGTCAACGGCGACAACGTGGTCGATTACAAAGATTTAGCAATGATCATATCTAACTATGGAAGAAAAGCTAAACAGTAAATAAAATATTTTTCCCTCTTTATTTCTCAAAATATCTCGATGAGTAATCTGAGGCATAGGATCCTGCCGGGGCAACGGCACTGTAGAGCTTTGCCACCCTTGAAGGCTCCTGAGCCGAGCGAGGCACGTTAAAAGGGTGGCGCAGCACCGGGCTGTAACGATGTATTGCGGCAAAGCGCTACGATGAGAAAGGGGCGCTAAAGAGCGAGAGCAATTGGAGCGAGCTCCGGTTAGCCGCGGGGGGAGAGAGCTGAGTGTCGCAAGAGGGCTCTGAAGCGAGCCCCTTCGGGTTGGTACCCCGGCAACTCGCCGAGATACCGGATGCTTCCAGCTTAACGCCTGCCTAGTTTGGGCAGAGCCCCACCTTCCACCGGGTAGTTCCATCGTAAATGGTTGTGGCTGGAATTTCACCAAAATCCACTGTAACCGCAGTGCGTAAGAGCGCCAGTCGTGGAGCGCTCGAGCGCAGCTTGATTCGCGCTGGGGGTGGCAGCCAGGGCCTGGGGCATCTCCGGACGGGCTGAGGAAGCAGGGAGCACCACGGCACCCGGTGCTGGAGGCAGGGTTTCCAGAGACTCTGCCGATCCGCTCTCGAAAGCCTCAGTGTACGCGGCGAGCCTCACGACTAGGGGATGGGATCGGCGGATGGGGTAGCCGTGCACTAAACTTATAAGTGCACACAGCACTTATAACAGGGTGAGCGTGGGCTCGAAGACCATCACCATATCGATTGAGGCCTACCAAGCGCTGCTCCGGCTCAAGAAGCCTGGGGAGAGCTTCTCAGACGTGATACTCAGGCTCGCCCGGAGGAGCCGCGACCTCGTGGACTTCGCCGGCGCCTGGAGCGACGTGAGCGATGAGGAGCTCGCGGAAGCCCTGAGGCAGGCTAGGGAGGCGTGGTCGCGGTGGGCGGCGAAGCCGGCAGAGTAGCTCCTCTGGGGGTTTCTCGCCTTTTGCTTTAAAGTATCTTTCGGGGAGGATTCTCACACTGTGGCCCCAGGGTGGCTCGTTGACGCTATAAAGCATGGCCTTTGCTGCTTTTTCAGCAGCTTGATGTGCATAGAATGCGGCGGCATTGTAGCGGGCGTTCCTGTGTAGTAGCCGGGCTGTGTCGAGATCCCAGAGTGCCTCGGAAAGCCATCGAAAGGCTTCGTCTCTCATCAAGCGGTATACTAATCGTGTTTAAATAAATTTTTATTATTGTATTATTATCCGTAAACCCTCGCTAGATTATAACCAGCTATTTTTTAAAGTTATAATATTTTTTATTCATTCTGTGTCAAGGCCACAGGAGGACAATGACTACATCAATGGAGACGAAGACAATCCTCCTCGAATCTATGGTAAGATGTATTGAAGGGGCGTACAGGGCTTATAAGGGGTACCTCATGCTGCCTCCTTATCTCGACGACGCTTTCACAGTCTTTAACGCTTTAGCCTGTATACGTGTGGGATTTGCCGCGCCTTGTTTGAGTAGAGTGTTGGCATCCATGCCGGGGAGTGTTCCGGCTAAGCGACTACTGGAAGGCTCCTCCAACTCCATATAATGACGTTTGGCGATGTATGACAGTGGAATATTTATAAGAGTGTCTAACTTTGAATATATGGGCCTAATGACAACTGGTGTACCCTCACACCGGTTGGGAGAGGAGGGCTATGAGCCTCCGTGCTGCGAAGAGTTGTATAGGAGCCCACTCTTGGCTAGCCTCCCGGATATTAGGCGAAACATAGTTTGTTGTGCTGAGAGGTATCCTGTTGCTCTCGTCCCGATTGAGCTACTACACCCTCATGATGAGGTTGACCAAGCACGCCTAGATGAGCTCCTCTACGAGATAGTTGAATCCCAGCTTGTCCGAAAGCCTATAATTGTAGAGTCTGAGACTCTCACAATACTTGATGGTCATCACAGGGTTTCCGTCTTGAAGAAGCTAGGGAAGAGGTTGGTTCCAGCCCTGCTTATCAGCTATGAGGACCCGTGTCTGCGTGTCGAGAGCTGGAGGAGTGACTGGGTGGTCACGAAGGAGCTTGTGCTTAGAGCGGGGTTGAGCGGGAGGCTCCTGCCCTATAAGACTAGTAGGCATATTTTATGCTTTGAAATCCCAGCTGTCAACGTGCCCTTGAGCTATCTAGGGTGATCGTGTGGTTAGATTCGGGAGAGACGAGGAGTTGAGTGAGATCCTGACTGTTGTATCGGAGATTCTGAGGGGTGGGGTGGTACGCTGCCCCGAGACGGCTGTCGAGGAGCGTTTACTGTCGAGAGCGTTAGATCTCCTTGGGTGCAGAAACCCTCCCTGCGAGGGGAAGTCCCGGGAATATACATTGGAGGAGCTTGGCTTCTTCGAGGAAATCTCCCCACCCCGCCTCAGGGTCTTCAACAGTACGGAGGAACTCCTTTTCAGGAACTGGCCCACACCGCTGGTAAGGCTGTCTTCATTTTCAGGGAAAGGTGTCAGGGTCTGGGCTAAGCTGGAGTTCTTCAATCCTTTCAGTATGAGTGTGAAGGACAGAGTGGGCTGGCTCATGGTCTCGGATTTATTGTCGAGGAATCCTCGGAGGGGGGTTGTACTCTACGAGGCTACGAGCACGAATACGGGGATGGCTCTCGCAGCTATGGCGGCAATAAAAGGGCTCAAGGCTAAGCTATTCCTACCTGCCACCATACAGAAAGCCTCGGACACCATATTGAAAGTTATGGGTGCAGAGGTGTACAGGCAGCCGAAGAGCATAACTGTAGAGTTCATAGACGAGGTAGAGGAGCTTGCGAGAAAAGAGGGGGGAGTACATCTGAATCAGTTCGAGAACAACGCGAACTTAAAGGTTCACCTACGTTACACTGCTAAGGAGTTAGACCTCCAGACAAGGGAGGCATCCTTAAGGCTTCAAGGGTTCATGGGTGGAGTTGGAACCTCTGGACACCTCTCAGCAATATCAGTATACTTTAAGAACAGATATGGCGACCACATAAAAGTCTACGGTGTCCAGCCTGCAGCTGGATCCACTATTCCTGGGATTAGGAGGGTCGAGAGCGGGATGAAGTGGATCAACTATGCAAAGGTGGACCGTATAGTCGATGTGACCCTCGAGGAAGCAATAGAACATGCTATCCGCGTAGCAAGGAGAGAGGGCATCTTCGTAGGCTTGAGCAGTGGAGCCGTTACAGCAGCATACATGAGGCTGGTAGGGGAGGACTTGCTTGAGGAAGGGGATTACGTTCTAATCTTTCCTGACCATGGCTTCAAGTACCTAGAGTTTTTCTCATCTTATCTAGAAGGAGAAGGGGTTCACTGACTTTTCGCCCCACTCGGTGAAGTCGCCTCTAACAGTGCTCCCAGAGACAATTATGGCTGAATTCGGTAGGACACGTATGATACAGTCAGCGAAGTTACGGGCCTCCGCGAGCATCTCCTCGCGTCTCTTTATCTTCCTTTTAAGGACCCCCATGTGTCCTA
>NZ_JBMFLX010000112.1:0-1392 GCF_049970975.1 Infirmifilum sp.
GTCAGTCAGTCATTATAAATAAATTTCCTCTCTAACAGCCTTAGGAATCTTAACGTAAGGGTAACCACCCTGCATCGTAACCTTAGCGGTAAACATGATTTTAAAACGAACGACAAACCTCGCCCCTTCTAGGGGTGGGGTAAAAGTCTTTAAGTTAAAGCATCTATTCTTTTTCAATGGCATCCTTCCCCGGTGAACTCTTGGAAAATGGGGAGTGGGGGCCGACTACCTCCACAATACCGGGGAAGGGTGTCTACGAGGTTGAGTTCTCGAATAAGAGAACAAATGTGGTACGTCTTTTACAATCCCCTCACCCTCATTCTCATAGTGCTCGTACCTCTCAACCACCAGTCCTGGCCTTATAGACGTATGTACTGTCGAAGCCCAGATCCCTGGGCCTCACGCCCCTGGAGAGCACGTACCCCAACACCCTGCGCCTGGCCTCGTTATCGAGCCTGCCCACGTCGACCATGCCCGGGTCCATACAAATTATTCAGCAGTTAATTCACTGGACAATATTTAAGCTGCACCATGCATATAAAGCGACGGGGATTCATGCATGTTTATACGGGTTAAGGTCCCCCTGATCTACAGGAGCGACATAGGCAACACGATTAGGGAACAAGCCGAGAAGGCCGAGGTAGTGAGGTACACCTACAAGAACAGGGAGGCCAGGGGCCTGCTCGGGGTAAGCGCGGACTGGTCGCCGGAGGGAGGCCTCTGGTGAGCGACTACTCGAAGTCCGGCGTCGACTTAGGCAAGCTCAGGCAGTACCACGAGATCGCCAAAGCTTATTTCAAGGCCGGAGAGGTCGGGGTTGGGCACTACGCGAACGCTGTCAAGCTCGGGGACTACTACCTCTCGATCCACGTCGACGGGGTTGCGACGAAGACCCCCCTGGCCCTACAGACGGGGATAATCGAGCCCGTGGCCCAGGACTGCCTCGCGATGAACACTAACGACCTGGCCTGCGTCGGCTCTAATCCATTAATCGCGGTCGACTACCTCGCCCTCGAGAGGCCCAACGACGAGCTCGTGTCGAGGGTCATGAAGGGGCTTAAGGAAGCCGCCGAGAGGGCCGAAGTCCTGATCCTGGGAGTGAAAGATGTGGACGAGGCCTATAGGAAATACAGGGAGCTGGGCGTTAAGACGCTCGTTTACAAAATGGGGTCGAAGGGAGCTGTGGCGGTGAAGGAGGGGGAGAAGGTCGGTGTGGAGGCATTCAACGTTGTCGTCGAGGATCCAGTGGGAGCGGGGGACGCCATGGCTGGGACGTTCGTCGCCCTTTACCTGAAGGGCTACGACATTGGGAGGGCTTTGAAGCTCGCCTCCCTCTCCTCAGCTTTAGTAGTAACCGTCAGGAGTGACAACGAAATCATTCCGAGGCTCGAG
>NZ_JBMFLX010000112.1:1492-4123 GCF_049970975.1 Infirmifilum sp.
GCGGTGACCCAGAAGACCAGGAGAGTAGCGTAAGCCATGAACGACAGCCACAGGAATAAGGGTTGCCTGTATGCGTAATACAGTCCCAGTGACGCCGAAGAGTATACGGAGACGGGGAAGGTCAGCGCCCACAACAGCAGAGGTTCCCTCCTGAGCCTATGGAAGCTGGCTCCCGCCACGACTAAGGTAACGAAGAAGTTCCACGTCTCGAAGCCTACGAGCGTCAGCCCAATCAGCCTCGCGCTAGAGGCACTTAACAGTCCCCCGCCGGCTAGACCGAGTAAGGACAAAGCCACTATACTGCTAACACCGGCTGGCATTATAGAGGAGGACAGCCTGGCCAAGGTCTTGGCCTCCCTAACGTGGAGCGTCAAGGCTACGGATCCTAAGAAGAGGAACAGCAACACGCCCACGCCGTTCGCTATAGCCGTTAAGAAATATTCCCTAAGCGGTATCCCTAGGAAGGAGGTAGACAATACGGAGACGGGTGGGATGAGTATTGCGTAAGTGATCGAGTTCGGGTCTACGTCAAGAAGGAGCAACCTGACCCCTAAGGCGATGGAAGCGACGAATTGGGAAACGTAGATAGCGTAGTACAGCCAGTAATACAAGGGCTCAGGAAAGCTCACGAAGTCGTAGAGGTAGTTTATTGTGAGCAAGACGGTAATCGAAAGCGGCAACACGGGAACAAAGGAGAGTCTTATGACGTTGAGGAAGTCCTCCTTGACCACGCTGGGGTTAAAGAATAGCCTGATGGTCCAAAGCGAGCCCAACACGACTAAGGCCAATAGACCCAGGTAGAAGAAAAGCCATCCAACGTACCTTAGGCAGTCGCACAGGACAGAAAGCCTCAGCGAGTTCATGGAGACCGCTAGCGTGCCCAGAACGACGGCGAACCATTCGGGGCCGAATCTTCTCACGTCCACGAGCAAGGCTGAAGAGCATAAGGCATTTAAGTTTTACTCAGCGCTGGGGGCTTCCCGAATCGAGTCAAGCTGTGCCGTAGCCTCGAGAGGTCTGAACCCCAAAGGTCGAACAAGCGACAACGGAGGCTCTTCACGCCGAAGACAAAGCCGTTGTTAAAGCCCTCTAGGGCGAATTAACAGGGAACCGTTAGTAGGCACGTCGCGAAGGAACGGCTTTAAAGGAAAATACGGCAAGCAACGCCCTCGCTCACAAAGGATATAACGCAGGGGAGCGAACTAACCTCGATGGAGAGGGAGCTTGTTGACGCGTTCCTGCAGGTCTACGGCGACGACCTGATCTCCCTGGTGCTCTTCGGCTCTTATGCTAGGGGCGAGCAGAGGAAGGACAGCGACATCGACGTGCTGGTCGTGTTGAGGAAGATGAAGGCCAGGTACGCCGTCATCGACACCTCGATATACAACATACCCAGAGCGGACAAGTATGTCGCAGTCCTCGAGCCGACTGATCTGAGGCGAATAGACGTAGAGAGGTTGCAGAGGCGGGGGTACTTTATCGTCATAAACAAAGCCGGCGCGCTGTCGGCTTGGGCCAGGGGGTGGATACCCTTCGTGAGGGAGGGGCGGTGGCGGAGTTCTTAAGGCAGTGCAGAGAGGCCGGCGCCATCGGGGAGGAGACGTACAGACGCCTCGCCGCGAAGCTCGGAAGGGGAGTACCGGAGTGGAGCGATGTCAGGTTCTCCGTGAAGCTGACAAAAGACGGCTCCGTGGTGGTGGAGTACCAGCCCAGCGATCCGCAGTCCTTTAGGAATACCGTGGAGCTTCTGAGAGGGCTCGGCCTTAGGGACATCTGTGAGGGGGAGTGGTGCTTCATACACTTCACGGCTAGAGAGCCGGAGGGAGGGGCTTCGTCCGGATAACGGCGACTAAAGGAAATGCTCCTCAAGGAGGCCGGAAGGAAGGGCGTCGAGGCGCGCCGGCGGCTGGAGCAGTACTTCCGCGAGGGGGAGATGTGGGGCTCTGCGAAGCCGCCAATAGAGAAAGAGGTCGAGGGCAGGCGGATTAGGGTGCGTATAGAGGAGGTGGAGGCTTGGAGAGAGCGCAGAGAGAGGAAGGAGCATCTGGTCGTGAGGGTGAGGGCCGTCGTGGAGGAGAAGGACCGCGGAGTAGCGGTGGAGAAGGAGGCGAGGTTCTTCAAGAGCCGCGACGCGATCTACGGCTACGTAAACATACACACCGACGCAGAGGGAGGGCGCGAGGCCGACTACGCGAGGACCGCGGCGGTGCTGAAAGCCCTCGGCGTGGAGTCGTGGACGAGAGGTGAGAGGCAGATACAACTCACCGGAAGCACATTGGAGGCGCTGATGAGGCTCGAGCCGGTGTGCGGGGCGCTGGGCACATGCCGATGAATACTTTTTCAGACACCTGCCGGAGGTTTATGAAGCGGGGGCGGGCGCCGCCCCTCTCGCCGTGCGGGAGTCCGCTGAGGTTGTGAGGCCCCACCCCGCGACGTGATGGCGGACGCCGCGCCCGCGAATAGGCCCGACTGTCTGGGGACAGTAGGCGGGGCGCCGGCGCTACGCGCTGATAGAGCGCTGTCGGATTTAAAGATCCAAAACCGGCGTGGTCAGTCGGCCCGCCGGGATTCGAACCCGGGACCGCCCGTTACAGGCGCCTGGGGGCTTTTCCCATATGTACCCCCAGGGGC
>NZ_JBMFLX010000113.1:0-4123 GCF_049970975.1 Infirmifilum sp.
CGCGCCCGGTCTCGCAGATCCCTCAGCACCCTCGATCCTCCTCTCCATCATCTCCCAAGCTTTGGTCCACAACCACTCAACGTCTACGGTAATTCCCAGTATCTCAGCGATCTCGCGGTCAATATTCTGGAAGTGCGGCTTTAGCGCCTTGAACATCTCAAGCTTGGTACCACCGACCTCCTCGTCCTCCTCCCCGCTATCTGGCTGGGTCATAAGTCTCCTCGCCCGGTCTTCAAGTTCTTCGAACAACTGGGCCAGCTTGTTAACGCGGGTCTGATCAATAGCTTTAACGTTCAGGATGGGCATCAGCTTAACGAAGCTTACCTCTAGACCTTGGGGTCCCTTAGCTATATACCTACCATTCCACTCAAGCCAAATCCAGCTAAAGGTTGAATTCAAGTAGGCCATGAGGGCCTTAACCTCCTTTTCACCAAGCGTGGTGTCGCCCTTGACCTCCCCCTTGACCTCGAATGGATACGTAATACGAACCTTAGGTATGAACGCTATAATGGCATCGTAGGTAACAAACGGATAGTCGACAAGGAAGAACTGTGGCTTATAACGTGATTGACGAATCGCCATTAACGGCGTTGGTTCGTATCCTCCGAGGTCGTACCAGCCGTAGAATTGCTCTGAACCCGCCTTAGCTCTAGCCTTGCACGCCTCGGCCTGGCTACAAATCTTGCCCCCGCCCCTAGTGCCTCTTATCCGAGTCCTGCACTCCTTTTCACCCCACTCCACGTACTTGCGTAGAGGCTCCGGCAGTTTCCCCCTCTCCTCGTGTAACACTAGTATGTAGGCATCTCTCCGCCCCCCGTCGCTCTTCCTGATCCGCTCCCAGTCGCCTCTTGTGAATGTGAACGTTTTAATGTACTGGGCCCGGGTGATAGCTGGCACCAGATACCTTTTCACGGCTACCCTGAAGCCTTTAATTTTAGTGTCCCAGTCGTCGATCTTGTGCTCGCTGAAGTAGAAGAAGTCCTTGGCACCTAGGTCAGGTCTTTTCTTGTGGCTTAAAGCCCATACAGAGTAAGTGCTGTTACCCCTGCTGGGCTCAAACCACTCGCCTAGCCTGATCATCAGCTTGCCCTCATCAGCCAGCTTCTTAAGCGTGTTAACTACATCCTCGACATCGGCGAAGAACAGGCTTATCCACTTCCTGTCCCTCGGCATCTCGCCCTGCCTCACCTGCCTAAACCATATCCCGTGTTTTTCTCGGCACCTAGCTAGGGCTTCGGCGTCTATGGAGCCGTCGCCCTTTATAGAGTTCTCGACGCAACCCAGGGCGCTTTCCAAGGCTTTCCCGGCGTCTAGATCTCCACCGCCGACCCCGGGCGGCACCCTTATCAGTGTCACGGTGTTGTTGTTGCGGGCGTTCTCGTCTGGCTCTTTCTCGGCCAGTAATATGACCGTTGAGATGAGGGCATCGAAAAGCCTGAACGAAAGGTCTATTAAGGCCACTAGCCTGAAGTTGTCGAGCAGGAACTTGCCGAAGTCCACGCCGTAGTCTGTCTGCAACCACGTATTGGATATTATCATGCCGATCCTCCCCCTGTCCTTGAGGAGGTTTTTAGCCGCGTGCATTACCCAGTAGACGTAGACCCCCGGCTCCCGGCCGCGCATCACATCGGCTTTCAGGTCGTAATCCTTCAGCTCCTTGCTTAGTTGTTTCTCTATGAGTTTTCTTGTCTCCTCTGGTACCTCGACCCACCTAGTATACGGTGGGTTACCTATGACCGCGTCGAACCCCTCCGACAGCTCGCTGGATCCGAGCATCCGGCGGCTCAGCGCGAAATAGTCATTGGTGTATATGTGGAGCTTGGATATAGGGCACCCTGGCTCCATGAGCATTAGGTGTATGCCAGCGAGATGCGAGGCGAACGCGTTGATGTCGACGCCGTATAATTGGTCTAGTACCTCTTGGTTCTCGTTGTAGCCCTCTTTACACGAGGGGTACTCAGACTTGTCGTAATCCTTCTTAAACTTGAGCCACAGTAACCTCTTGTAGGCCTCTATGAGGAATGTGCCAGAGCCACACCCTCCATCGAGGACTCTGTCGTCCTTAGATCTGACGGTCCACCTAACGATCAGCCTAGCTATATATGGCGGGGTATAGAACTGACCAAGCTGATGTCTCTCCCGGGGCGGCAACAGGTTCTCATATACGTAACCTACTATGCCGGGCAGGCTCTTGAGAACTTCTTTCCAAGAGTCCGCTAAGTCTATGAGGGCGTTGACCCGGTTGATGGACTCTGCGCCGCCGAGGACGATTTCGTCGTATAGACCGGTCTCGAATATTGGCTTGAAATCCTTAACCCCGATAGCCCTCTCGATGTTCGAAGATGCAAGTCTGAACACGGAGTTGAGTACTTCTATCACATCGGATGTGGAGGATATGCGAATTTTTTTACTGCCGACCGCGACATCCTCCCCGAGGCGCACGGGCTTCAGCTGGGGGATGTGCCCCTCGTAGTGGAGTTCTAAGACCTTGTATGCCAGTATCTTGTTCGCGAGGACGTACGTCATCATCTTCGTGAGGTTGTCGAAGGATATCAGGTCCTCTACTTTCTTGGACTCCCGGCACAGAGGTATATACCTGGTGTCTATCCCCTTGGTCTTACCAACTTCATCACACAGGTCTTTTACTCCTTTCCCAGACAAACTCGACAAGAGCTCGTAGACCTTTTCGGGCTTCGGTTTCCCGGTTTTGGCGAGACCCTCCTCTATTTTCTCCTTCAGGTACTCACACAGCACCCTAGAGTTCTCTGGGCACCTCAGCTCTAGCAAGCCACTACTGAGGAGACCGTACTGGTAGCCCGCTTTAACAGCTTTGTCGAAGAGCCTCTGGAAATATTCCCCGTTCTTTAGGATCTCGTTTTTAACAGCGCTCCTGACGTACTCGTGAAGGCTCTCAATGGAGCTCCGAAGCTGTTCTATGAACACACTGTAGAATTTAGCGTTAGGTATGTTTGGTCCGGCCAGCCATTTGCCTACATGTTCAAAGAGTACCTTTAGGCTCTCATCCCTTAGCGGGTGCTCTATACGTTTGACTATGTATTCGTCGAGCAGTTTTGCGAGCCCCCCTTGCTTTAATGCGCTAACCCAGTCCTCTGCGGATCTTTTCGGCTCTAGGCACTTCTCAGTATCAACGATCTCTCCTAGAACGTCCCTTTCAATGCCCTTAAACAGTATGAGAGAGTCTTTATTGGCTACCGCGAAAAGTGGCGTCCTCTTGAGGTTGTACTCTTCGAGGGCTAGCGCAGCGTAGCAAACTGCCTGAGCTATCGGCACCGGTCCCAGCGGGTTTAAAAGATTCTCTCCAGGCTTGCCCTCAACCTTCCTCTTAGTCTCTATGATGAGCTGTGGCACGCCTTTAACGTCTGAGATAACTATGTCGGGCACCTTTCCCTTAATTTCTACACTGTTAGGCGGCTTAGCAATCAATTTATGACCATTGACAGCATACTTATTTAGATACTCATTAAGCTTATTCCAAAGGCTAGCTACAAACTCAGCCTCTTTACTCAAACACCCCACCTTGCGTTAGACCTTGTTCTGGCTACGAATTCCAAACTCCTACTAGTCCAGAGGCTGAGACCACCACAGCAATTAAACACCCCATGACACCTTGGACACCCCAGTCTTTCCATAAAATAGAACTTAAACCTCTAAGATTCTTTGAGGGGCTTGAAACACTACTTACCTGCTTCAAAGCCGCAGAACAGGCATTTAGCAATGCACATCGCCCCTTCCTGACAATCATCGTGCCTTCCTTAAAAATCCATTCCACCTCACGAATCTTTGCTATACCTTGGGGTTTTTCACCTTTTCTTGGAAGAGTAATCCCGCAGTAATCATACACTCTTGCAAAAAGATATTCCCGGCATAATCCCTAGTCTCTATTATCGAATTAGCATATCGAATATTAAATAACAGCCAGGTCATTGTAACAGCGCCATTCACAGACCTTGAATTAGCAAGCGCACCATCATGTATCGTCGTGCACCCCCTTAGCTGTTTCTATTACGTGATCATAAAATTGCTCTCCTGTTTTGAAGAAGTAAAATCCTCCCACAAGATTAAGGCCTTAGGATCTCCGCAAAAATTGTGCGTCTAAAAGCCA
>NZ_JBMFLX010000114.1:0-4119 GCF_049970975.1 Infirmifilum sp.
ACAGTCATTAGCACGAGCTCGAGAGGGCTACGGTATATTCTGACAGGTGTTTTACCGCTTGTCCCGCTTGATCTAAATGTGAAGCCTCCCTCATCGCGGCTGGGTATGAGGAATCTCTTTATCCCATCCCCCCTTAACAGATCCGAGGGCACGGCAAGCTTAGCGAGGTCTTCCAGCTCTGCTGCATCGGGATCAATTCCGAGATTGGCTAAGAGCTTCTCATAGAACTCACTATTTCTCGCAAAGAATTTCAGAGAGCTTCTCAGTAGGTCTCTCCTAAGGTTTGAAAGGTAGCTGGGTGATTTTTCGAAAAGGCTCTTGTCCTTTGCAAGCTCTACTAGTCTCGTAACGTGTGGGTCGTTGAGAAAACGGCTTTCCCGGGCCTTTCCCTCTAACCATTCGTAGCTTGGTAGACTAGCCATACATGGGTTTCTTCGTTAATTGACAAAATAAACTTTGTCTAATGCTTGAAAAGGAGAACAGAAGTAATTGATAAACCCGTTAGAGTCCCGCCTTTGCTAGAAGATGGCTGAGAGTCATTCCTACGATGAATGCGGGTGTTACTCGAAGCCACTCCTGTATGGTGAGGGGGTGTGTCTGGAATATCGGTTGTAGGGCTGGATGATATATCAGCGCGAGGAGGATGAGGAGCTGGGAGGCAAGGCTTAGAAGTATCCACTTGTCGCGTATTAGAGATGAGTCGATGAGGGGGCCTCTCTTTTTACGCGAGGCTATAAGGTTGCCCATCTGCGCGAACACTATCGTAGCGAAGGTCATTGTGACCCCTGCAATATAAACGTTCGAGGAATAATCGAGTGGAGTGCCGGGATGCCAGCCTGCACTAGTCCAGAGGGATATACAATTGTAGAGGGCGAGCATGGATGCAGTGAAGCCTAATAGGAAGGACCTTATTATCGCCTTCCTGTCAAACAACCTTTCGCTTTTGCTTAGGGGTGGCTCTTCCATGACCCCTGGCTCGGGTGGCTCCCTGCTGAGCCCGATGGATGGTATGACGTCTATAACGAGGTCTATCGCTAGGACCTGTGTGACTGTGAGGGGAAGCGGTATTCCTCCTAGAATAAAGGCGAGAAATGGGAATAGCTCGGCCCAGTTGTGCGCAAAGACGTATGTTACGAACTTCTTGATGTTTTCGAATATAGCCCTCCCGAGTTCTATACCTTTCACTATAGACGCGAAGCTGTCGTCGAGTAGAACGACGTCTGCTACTTCTCTAGCAACGTCTGTGCCTGTTACGCCCATGGCGACGCCGATGTCAGCCTCTTTTAAGGAGGGGGCATCGTTGACGCCATCGCCGACCATGGCTACTACTTCACCGTTACGCTTTAAGACGCGTAGGACCCTGAGCTTTTGTTCAGGGGTGACTCTTGAGAAAATTACTTCCTCTCTTCTAAGTATCTCGGCGAGCTCCTCATCGCTCATCTTCTCAAGCTCTGCCCCCTTTATGATCCTCGCGTTTTCCCCTACGATTCCTACGCTCCTAGCTATTGCCTTAGCCGTGGGTCCGTAGTCGCCCGTCAGTATTATAATCTTGATCCCACCCTTCTTCGCCTTCGCTACGAACTCTGGGACTTCTGGCCTGGGAGGGTCTATTATGCCTATCAAACCGAGGAACACTAACCCTGAGTCGGTCTCAGTGTCTTCACCGTAGGCTACACCGATTACTCTTAGCCCAGCTTCCCCCATCTCTCTTATCTTCTCCTCGACCCGCTTCCTTAAATCCGGAGAGAAGTCTTTAATCTCGCCGTCAACCATGATCTTATTCGAGGAGCTTATCACTCCCCTGGGAGCCCCCTTTAAGAAGAGGACTCTACTCCCGTTCCTCTCGAATATAACGTATATGGTCTTTTTTGAGGGGTCTAGAGAGGAGCGCTTGACCAGCTCGTACTGCCTCAGGAGAGCCTCCCTGTCGAGACCATACTTGAGAGCCGCTATTAGCAAAGCCGCATCGGTGGGATCACCGATAACCCTCCATATTCCCTTGCCACCCTCGGGAGGTTGGAGTTGAGAGTTTGATGAGAGCACAGCAGCGGTTAAGAGTTTTTCTAGGACTGGATCCCTCTGAATACTCGGGGACCGATTTAAGATGAACTCGCCCTTAGGCTCGTAGCCGGAGCCCGTGACCTGGTATTCTCGGTCGTAGACCCAGACACGCGCGACCATCATCTCCCCTTTCGTTATAGTCCCAGTTTTGTCTGTTCCAATCACAGTCACGCTTCCTAGTGTCTGGACAGAGGACAGCCGCTTGACTAGGACGTTGCGCTTAGCCATGTCTACAACCGCAAGGGCTAGGGCCATGGAGACCGTTATCTGGAGGCCTTCAGGGACCAAGGCCGTCATCACACCTATCATAAAGAGCATGCTGTCGTAGAGGGTTTGGTGCAGGAAGACGAAGCTTACTACGAAGAAGATGAAGCCGACCAGCATCGCGATGGAAAATGTGGTTCTCGCGAGCGAGGCTATCTCTTTCTCGAGAGGGCTTTCCTCTTCCTTAACCTCTTGAGTAAGCCTGACAACGTCTCCAAAAGCTGTGCGCTGCCCAGTAGCGAACACGAGCGCCTTCCCGTACCCACGTACAACCGTGGTGCCGGCAAGTATCACGTTGGGCATTTCAAGGTACGAGGAATACTCCTCTTCCAGGTCATCCACAGTCTTCTGGATTGGGACAGACTCGCCTGTAAGGGGAATATTGCTAACCCAGAGGTCGTGCGCCTCTATGAGGACGGCGTCCGCGGGAACCTTGTCGCCTTCCTCTACAATTATGATGTCTCCTGGTACTACTTCGCTTACTGGTATTATAGCTGTCTTGCCTTCGCGTACCACCTTGGCGTATGATGGCATCCATGCTTTAAGCTTCTCGACGGCTTTCTCGGCACGCCACTCTTGCAGCGTGTTAAGGGTAGCGTTAAGAATTGTCAGGACAAGTATTGCTATTCCTAGGTTATTGGACCCTATTGCGAAGGATAGAGTACTCGCTATGAGTAGTAGTAAAGAGAGAGGATCTACTAGGTGCTTTAGAAACTTCTTAAGGTTTCTAAAACGTTCTTTCCTTATCGAGAAGACGTTAAACCCATATTTTGAGAGTCTACGCTTGGCTTCCTCCCAGGTAAGTCCTTCGGGGGATGTGCCTAAAGTAGTGTAGAGCTGCTCTGGGAGCAATGGCCTCATATCTTGCCACCATCACCGGATCACTTGCTCCACGTTATTGACCTGGCTTAATTACCTTTGCTCTAAAGCGTGCATTGTTTGGTTGAACTTGATAAATAAATAAAGGTCAATACCGCAACATCTTTAAAAAATATTGAGAATTATGACCTCCTCCTCGGATGGGTCTATGGCTAGTCGAAATTCTCACTAAGCCAAGCATTTGAATGGGAGAGATATAAGTGGTAATATCCTATCTTAAACCGTCAGCGTAACCCGTACCCAAAATCATTTTTTCACGTGTACTATTTAATTCTCGCCCTTAATAGCCTGAAAGCGGAATCATCACCTTCTACCTTGAAACCGTAAGGGATGATCTTCGCCGCGGTTAAAACCCACTTCTAGGGGACTCGCGTACATCATCGGTTGTAATGGTCGATGAAGAGCCCCACAGGTATTCAACTAGTCTTAAATAGAGCCCTCTGAATCCCTCAGACAAGCGATCCGTCCTAAACCCGGGCTCTTGTTTAGTATCAGCTGAACGTGGTCGGTTTTAGAGGTCTAGGCGTTTTGTTTGTCTTATAAGGTCTAGGTAGTGGTAGAGTGGGGGAAATGACCGCTACTCCAACGGTTATCGTTAAGAACATCGACCTTCGTGTTTTGGCGCCGAGCCTTATCGGCGGTACATTGTGGCTGAGCCTCGATGCTTCTAGGCTTCTAGTCTCGTCTATTGATGCTGGGCTGAGGGTCATGGGTGTTGCTGAACATGCGGTTGATAGTGTTGAGGGTGCTCTGCAGCCTCTAAGTCTGGGCCTCGACAGCCTTCCCCTTAGCCTCAATACTCGAGTCTTTGAAGAGTATTGCACGGCGAGTAGATCTAGAACTCGGTGAGTCAGGGCTCTCAATGACAGTTTATTATTGGCGTGAAAAATTCATACGTCTCAGGCTGCCTGCTGA
>NZ_JBMFLX010000115.1:0-4058 GCF_049970975.1 Infirmifilum sp.
TAACCTCAGATAGAGGCGATGTCTATAGTCTGGTATTATGTCGTCTTAAAGAACTTATTGAATCAGCACGCATTATTTCGCAAATAACAGAAAAAACTCCAAGCGGAAACCCTGTACCCCCCAAGTATTTCATGGGTACTGTTCCTGCAGGGGAATCCTATGCACGGACAGAGGCCCCAAGAGGCGAGCTTTTTTATTACGTGATATCAAATAATACTCATAGCCCCTATCGTGTCAAAATTAGGACACCGACTCTCCCAAACATACAACTTGCCGCCATCCTCCTTGAAGGAGCCGCTCTCTCAGATCTCCCACTTATAGTGACCAGTATCGACCCCTGTTTCAGCTGCATGGATCGCGTGCAAGTCTATAACCAATCGGACGGGACAGTCAAGGTATTGTCTCTAGAAGATTTCACTAAGAAGAGAGGTGCGAGTTCATGGTGAAAAGTGGTTTTGTAAAGTTGCTGTGTATGTCGTTTGCGAACCTTCTCGGAAGACCAAGAACTCTAGCTATTGATGAAGCTGCTCAAAACAGCATGTCTCGAGGGCGCCCCGTCTTAAATATAGAGAAGTGTCTTGGATGCGGGTTATGCGGTAGGTCTTGTCCACCTGGAGCTATAACCATGATAACTGTAGGAAAGCAAATTGTTGGGGGAAGGGAAATAGACAAGAAGGCTCCAAGATTTGACTATTTAAGGTGCATTTACTGCGGCTTGTGTTCTGATGTGTGCCCCGCGCGTGCCATTCGAATGGAAGAAAGTTTCACCATAGAATATGCTTTTGAGGTAGCTCTCCTGCCACTTTCAACAGATCCAAGAGTGGGGGCCATCCTAGCGTTTGCATTTATTTTCCTTGTAAGCTTGAGTGTGTATTTAATCTCTGGCCTTTTATCTCCTAAGGGAGAACACACCGACAAGGCTTTTGATCCGTTTACTGGGGGGACACCTCAAACCACACATCTTGAAAGATATTATATTCCAGGATTGTTTTCATTTGTACTGTTTTTCCTGATCACCGAGATCGCTGTATTCCTCATACTACTGCGTCCAGCTCTATATGTTCTTCTCCTAGTACTAATCACCTTAGCGGCCCTTATGGTCGAAGGAATCGAACTACTAAGGAGGTTGCGGTGAGCATGACATGATTGACATATTATTCCAATCTCTAATCTTTCCAGGTCTATTGTTCAGCGTGGCTATGGCTTTCTGGTTTGAATACATTGAGAGAAAGATAACAGCGAAGATTCAAGGGCGAGTAGGACCCCTCTACACAGGACCTAAAGGGCTTTTGCAACCACTGGTTGATTTTATAAAGCTGCTTGTAAAGGAAGAGATCGTACCCCGGAATTGTGACATATTGCTTTACCGAGTAGCACCCGTATTAGCCATTTCAATACCTGTTTTCGCCATGTGTTATATCCCGGTAGCTACGACCCAGATGCCCTTATCTTTTCAAGGAGATGTACTCCTCGTATTCTTATTGTTAGCCCTAACAGCCCTAACGGTGGCACTAGCGGGTTATGCGGCACTCACACCCTACACAGCAATAGGTGTAGGAAGGCTTCTCTTGCAGTACACTATGTATGAGAGCATCTTTGCTTTGAGCCTAGCGTCCGTAGCGTTGCAAGCATCATCTCTAAGCTTCAAAGACCTAATAGAATACCAGGCCCAGCATGGCCCCTTGGTTCTTTATCAACCGATTGGCTTTATAACATCATTATTTGCCTTACTCGCTAAACTAGAGAAGAGACCCTTTGATCTCCCCCACGCGAAGCAGGAGGTTGTAGCGGGCTGGTTGACAGAATACTCCGGGAGAAGCCTAGCTTATCTCAGGCTCTTCAACGATCTGAGCATGACTTGGGGAATATCGCTGTTGACCAGCTTTTACCTTGGAGGACCTCTGGGTCCTGGATACGAAAAAATTGGGCCCCTAGCAGGTTTCCTTTGGTTTGGATTCAAAGCCCTAGCTCTCAGTTTCCTCTTAACTTTCATAAGCGCATCAATGGCTAGGTTTAAGGTGAGTGGTCTTGCGAGAGTTTTCTGGGGTATACTTTACCCCCTTGTTTTCATTCAACTTCTTATAGCTTTCCTTTTCAGGTGGCTTGTATGATTGAATATTTGTCTCTTATTGGTGTTGTCTTGATAGTCTGGGGTCTCTATTCACGCCGAATAATTGCAAGTCTAATCGCGATGGCTACCGGTACTATAATGATATCAATAGCACTGTCTGAGACCGCTGGTTGGACGCCGGCAATCCTTGTCGCCACGCTGTTCGCAGGAGGTTTAATAGCTCTGATGATCGCTTGGATGATGCTTGTAACCAGGGAGGAAGTAAGAGTAGACGTTACATATGCCTTGGCCGTTTCCCTGATGCTCCTAACCCTCCTATCAATATACATACTTGTCGGGACAGGAAAGATAAAGTTCGAAGTATCACAGGTTACAAGAATTGCTGACATAAATGATTATTCTCTTCTAACAATCCTACTCGTAACTGTTCTCATTGGTGGTTTACACATTGTGAAAGGTGAGGGGGGATGATGGATTTAGTGGTAGTGTGTTCGGCTCTAACGCTTCTCATAGCTGGTTTAGCCTCCATAGCCGCCACCAGAAACATGGTGAAGGTGATCATGGGCTTACAGGCGATGACCCTAGCGAGCCTACTCCTCCTCTCTCTCGCGTTTAGAACGGGTGGAGCCAGCGCCGATGACATGTTCCTTCTCATAGCTTCAGCTACAGCTACAACAGAAGCGCTTGGGATCGCGATAGCTCTTCTAGTATGGGAACGTTTCAGGAGGATTAACCCCCAAGAGGTATCTGATTTGAGGTGGTAGTATGATTCCTGAGCTTTTACTACTAGAATTGTTTATCGCAAGCGCTACAATCACAGTTCTTAAACAAAGAAGGCTTGTGGAGGGCTTAAGCGTCATAGCTTCTCTAACTGCCGCTCTTCTGTCAATAGCATATATCCTGATTCCCGAGAAAACAACCCAGATGGGGGTTACACTCTACAGCGACGCTTTGTCTAAGCTTATGCTGGGAGTTGTGAATGTTCTAGGCTCTCTAATCGTTATTTACAGCGTGGGATACATGAACCACGACCCATCATACCGACGCTACTACTCACTGATGTTATTCTTCATAGCTTCTATGAGCCTACTCGTTCTAACAACAAACCTGCTAATCCTATACGTTTCCTGGGAGCTTGTCGGCGTTTGTAGTGCTCTGCTAATATCCTTCTGGTGGGATAAGCCTGAGGCGCGGAAAGCTGGACTGAAAGCTTTTACTGTTACAAGAATAGGCGATATAGGATTCATAGCTGCAATTGCCCTACTTTTAACACGCATTGGGACATCAAATATACCTTTAATCCTAGACTCTGCAACCGAACTAGGAGACCTTATAACACCCCTTGCGATTTTGCTGCTTCTAGCCGCTATAGGAAAATCTGCACAGTTCCCCCTTTTCGTCTGGCTACCCGACGCGATGGAAGGACCCACATCTGTTAGCGCCCTTATACATGCGGCGACAATGGTAAAGGCTGGAGTATACTTGTTGTCACGCTTCTACCCTCTCATAACCCTCAGCAGTAAGGCTCTAGAGATAGTAGTTTGCCTCGCAATTATCACAATTTTCCTCTCAGCGCTAGCAGCCCTCGGAGCCTCTGACATAAAAAGGGTCTTAGCATACAGCACTATAAATCACCTAGCACTCATGTTCTTAGGCTTAGGTCTTGGAGCATGGGGCGCGGCTCAACTACACTTGTTATCGCACTCACTCTTCAAAGCCCTATTATTCCTTTGTGCAGGACTCATAATACACGAAGCTAAAACCCGTAGTCTAGACGAGCTGGGAGGACTATGGTCGTCGGGGTTCAGAGTTACAGGGATAGGCTTCCTTATAGGCTCGCTTAGTTTGGCAGGCGTTCCCCCTCTCCCAGGATACTTTACAAAAGACCTCATACTTATGGCGATAGAGCATAACTTTAAGGAGGGACTCGGTTATCTGCTAGCGTTCACGATCTCTCTTCTCTCCTCTCTATATATATTCAGGCTTT
>NZ_JBMFLX010000116.1:0-4024 GCF_049970975.1 Infirmifilum sp.
AGAGTAAACTCCAATTAACATAACTAATATAACTGATAGTCTGGCCATGAGATCTGATGTTCTCTCGGAGAATATTCTATCTAGTTTAAGCACCCGTCCTGGTTAAGGCTATCTTCTTCTCATCGTCACCAGTAGATGCTCTGTTTGTGTCCTCCCTTTTGGTAGCCCTGTTGTTGGGTTTATCCTTGAGTTAAATAGTCTTCCAGGGCCTTTAGGAACCTGCATCTCTCTTTATATCTGTTCATATTGCTTGATATTGTTTTCTATTGCTCAGTGCCTATAGGCTCCACGGCTATTGTTTAAGGCTGACACCGTGGACTCTCTGAGCAGTTGTTGGGGTCAGCCTATGAGGCCCCATGTCTCCGGAGAAGATAGTTCTGCAGGCGGCGGGGGCAGACAGGGGGTGGCGAGGTGAGGAGGTAAAAGCCTAATGAGACCAGAGTCCCTTCAATGTAAGAACACTTTATCCTGGGCTCCCGGGCACCCCTATTTACAGCCTCCTTGGTAGTATACGCAGAAGTCCTTTAATGGGCAGACCCCGCACCTAGGCTGCCTGTAGTGGCACACTAGCGCCCCCAGATCTATAAGCCCGTAGTTGAAGTACTCGTGCTCCTCATCGGGCACCAGCTCCCACAGAACCCTGAGGTAGTCCTCATGCCTCCTAGATCTCATACCGGTTAGCCTTGTCAGGAGCCTCATCACATTCGAGTCCAGTACTGGGGCTCTCTTGCCGTAGCCGAAGCTGAGGACAGCACCAGCTATGTACACACCGATGCCCGGGAGGTCTACCAGGTCTTCCCATCTGTCGGGTACCCTACCCCCGTACCTCCTGATTATGATCTCGGCCAGTTGCTTGAGGTGCCTCGCGCGTTGCCTATAGAGACCCAGGTGTCTGAGCGCCTCCTCAACCTCCCCTATTGGAGCCCTGTGGATGGCGTAGAAGTCCGGAAACCTCTCTATGAACCTGGGGAACTCCCTAGCAACGGCCTGCCGGGTGGTTCTCTTTAGCAGGAGCTCCGCTATCAACACCTTGTACGGCGTTCTGTCCACTCTCCACGGATAGGGCACCCAGTTCCTCTTCTCCCACTCGATCACCCTCCTCCTGACTTCCCCGGCGACCCTGCCCCAGTCAATAGTAGTGCAGCCCACGGGCACTGATTGGTGGGTTAAGTCTTCACTTCTGTCCATCGGCTTTTGCCCCACTAGCCTCCCTCTGTGCTAGGAAGTACCTATATAAATATTGTCGTTAAACAGGGGATTGGTGCCTATGTGCCGCACCCGCAGTGCCCTTGAACCGTGGAGAGCGCCCCAGTAAGTGCGGGAGCCCCCGCTCTTCACGGGGGGTTAGTGAGTATCCTATCCCTTATAGCACCAGCGATCGCCCTGGCCAGGGGCACGGGGACAGCCTCGCCGAAGAGCCTGTACGCACTCTGGACAGACACTACTACCCTCCAGTCGTCGGGGAACCCCTGTAGCCTCAGGTACTCCCTGACACTTAGTGGCCTGTCCTCCCACGGGTGAATCATCATGGTGGCCTTCATGGTGGGCGACGTTACCAGCGTGGGTGAGGGCTCGAACCAGGTGAGCCTTCTGTAGAACCCCATCCTCCCCCCACTAGCGTGGTACGCAGCGTTCATGGCCTCGGACTTGAGCTCGTCAGGTATCTGCCTCCAGTTACCCCCAGGGGGGACATACCCGATGTACCTGGCGTACTTAGGCGGTAGGGGGGTGAACCCAGCGTGATCTCTTATACCTACCAGGGCCTCGGCGATCGTTAGCCACGGTCTCAGCACCCCGAAAAGAACTGCCGGCTCCTTCGAGTGTGTAGGCTCAGGGAATGCGGGTAGTCTCTTGAGGTCGGGTCTTACACCAATGATTATAACCCTCTCGCGGACTTGTGGTGTCCCATAGTCTGCGGCGTTGAGCACCTTCCACGCCACCCTATAGCCAGTCTTTCCGAGCTCTTCTAGCACCACCCGCCAGGCGGAGCCGGGCTCCTCATCCGGTGTGAGGGGTCTCTTACCGCGCTCCCTTATCGGGACATGCCTTACCCTGGCGCTGAGGATCCCGGGAACTTCCTCCATCACGAACACCTTCGGCCTCGCCTCCCTGACTACCCTTATGAAGTCCATGAGCGGTGCCGCGCGGGGGTCTTTCAGTGACTGCCTCTTACCCGCGGGGCTGAAGGGCTGACAGGGGGGGCCACCGGTGATGATGTCCACCTCACCGGGCCTGAGCCCCGCCTCCTTGAGTATGTCCGCCGTGGAGAACCCCTTGATGTCGCCCAGTAGGAAAGGTATCTTGGGCCTGTTCGCCCTGAGGTTCATATACGATTCCTCGGATATGTCCAGTGCCACCGCGACCCGGAACCCCGCCAGCTCGAACCCCAGGTCGAGGCCGTAGGCACCGGTGAACAGCGATATGACAGTCAGCTCCCCCTCGACCTTGTCCTCCTTGGCTCCCAGCTGCGGTATAACTGATAGGTACTTGTCTGTGGCCAGCTTACTGCGGTCGAGCTCAAGCCATCTCTTATAGGTAAGCCTGTAGTCGTCTACAACCCCTGCATAGCCCCTAGATCTGTACAGCGCTTCAGCATGCTCCAGGGCCTCGGCTAGGGCCGTGACGTAGTCCACGTTTTGTTCGAGTATTGTTATGTCCACTAGTGCTGAGAGGTATGCCCTAGCATCGCCCAGGCCGAACCCGGCTCTCCCGTCGAACCTCCCCATGAATGACCATGCACGTAGCTTTAGGCTGTCATAGTAAAGTAGCCTAGCTATCGCCTCCCCCACCCCGCACCAGATCCCCATGCTTTTTGACGAGTACTCTACCATCGTCGGTCAAGTACCACTCCAGCTCATCGCCTCCCCCCACACCTAGGACTCTCCTCACGGTGACCGGGATAGTGGTGTAGCCCCTACCCCAAACCCTAGACTTACCCAGCAGTCTTGCCATCTTACATGCACCCCTACATGTACTTTTACAAGTACTACCTAATAAACCTTATTACCCATAAGAGAATATCACTACACAGTAAATTAGTAACAGGTGCTACTAGTGCTGAGTAGAATAAGCCGAGAAGAAGTTGCACTAAGGCATATCCGCGAGTTCGTTAAGCGTGCTAAAGAACTCATTGAGGGTATAAGCTCTGAGGATCTCATAGAGGAAGGGGGCCTGAACCCCTACATGACCGCTGCCCTCGGCATAGGCACTATTGAAGAGGCGGTTGAGCTCTTTGTCTATAGGCGTGTAGAGAGGTCTTTAGGTACGAGCTTCGGTAACGTGATAGAGGCCTTCTTAAGAGATCTCCTCGGGGGTAAAAGCGGCAAGGACGCTGATCCTAGGTGTCTAGAGCGTGGAGGGAGGAGGCCGTCAATATGTTGGTGGGACATCATCATACCGGGAGAGCTTGAGAGGGATGGGAAGAAGTACAAGGGGGTAGTCCTCTCAGTAAAGTCCGGCCCTGCTGACCTCAATAAAGATATTGTAGAGAGGTTTATACAGCACGCAAAGGAGGCGGAGAAGGAAGGCTACAAGCCCTACCTAGTACTAACCTATGGCAAACGCGCATTTACCGTCGCAGAATCTACGCTAAGGGCGTGGGGTCTAGACCCGAGGAAATACCTCCTCGTAGGGAGGGATATATTTAGGGAGTTCTTAGGCGACCCAGGCTACTATGAACGTGCTATAGACCTCATGAGATCTGTCAGCGAGGAAATAGATATCTTTGGGCTCATAGAGAAGAAGATAAAAAAACTAACAGAAGAACTAAAGAAACGTTATGGAGATGACATAAACAAGCTACTAAAAGAGTTGTCCTAGGCGAAGTACCAGGATCCAGGCTTCATAGTATGATATTATGAAGCCTCAACCCCAACACACTTCCCCGTTTTTCGAGACGGTTTTTCGGCTACAAAGATGTTTGGCTACCTAAATTTTCCAAGCTCAGCTATTGCTATGAATAGCGGTATGAACTCTAGATACCTTTTCTATATGATCATTTTCTCTGGGGTATTTGCACCCCCGG
>NZ_JBMFLX010000117.1:0-3917 GCF_049970975.1 Infirmifilum sp.
CTCAATCGTCGCTTCTACAAAGTTTATGTCGCGGCAAGTCATGAGAAATCAAAATACTCTAATGAAATCAAAGTAGTCTAGGCTTCTCCTCAACAACTTACTTGGAGAGGCGCCTATACTACTCTTTTACCCCGGTGATACAGTCTGACCCGACCCTTACGATACCTTTCAACATAGTCTATTGCTTGCCTTGTGAAACCCTCCCTAGAAACTATCTCAGTTCTACCCTTCTTGACCTCTCTCATCACATCAAACTTGCTCATAGGGCGGCTCCAGTACTTAACCTCCCCTTGATCCCGTCCCCTCACATAGTCTGGTTCGCCTGGACCACCTCGATGATGACCTCCACGTCTCGTTGAGACTAGTTTCTCGTACCACCTGGCTAAGTCTTTTTCTCTGTTTCCTTTTTTACCCATAATTGTTTCTCTGCTAAGAAATATTTATGGTTTTTGCATTTTATTTGTCAATTCCAATATTGAGGTAATCCTCCAGAGTTTCACTTCCTACCTCTGCGACAGTCAACTGCGAAGCTCTAGCTTTAAAACAACCTTAAAATGATTGCTACTAAATAGAAAAATTAATTAATATAAATTTTTAATGATTGAATAGGGAATGCAGATCTATGCCTTTATTGTCTCGCTTCCCTGATCGTAAATTTTCATCTATTTTTCTGGGTTTATTGCTTACTTTAAATTTTTTTGCAATCACCTCCGTTAGGGGTGAAGCTTCTTCATATGTTTACGCCACATACAACTTTCTTAGAATAGGTAACTCTTTCCTTGAAATAGTAATAACTTTTAGTAATAATAATTGGGTAGGCCTATACTCTATAATCGATAAGTCTACTAAAACAGATTTTATACAAGATAAGGCTTCCGTCGACTTGGGATTATTTCTCCTGGAGTACTGGTCTGAAAAGAAAGGATGGTACGAAGCTGCTTTAGGAAGAAATTCCAAGTACTTCACTTATGCATATGGCCTAAACTCTACGGGTGCATATGTAGATTTTTATTGGAGTGGTCTACAATCGACTGAGCCAGGAAGAATTTTAAACATCGAAGTCCATGTAAAAATATTTGTTCCCAGTGAGTCAAGATTAAGCTATTGGCATATTGAGTATAAAAACTATGACTCAGTTGTGATAGAAAACGTTTGGTTTCCTCTAATCTCCGGCATCTCTCAGATTTCAAACACCTCAATAGGAGATTTCCTAGTAATCCCGAGTTGGTCCGGGATTCTCATGAAGAACCCCGCAATAAATATTGTCAGAGGGAAGGGAATAGGTTTTCCATTATATCCATCCGGCTTTTTCAATATGCAGTTCGTAGCATACTATTCCAATGAAAAAAAGAGTGGTTTGTATGTTGCCACATATGACGAGAAAGGAACCTTCTTGAAATCCTTCAGTGTATTGAAAAGTGAAAAAACTGATACTATCTCCTTAGCATATCTGCACCATCCCCCCTTCTCAATCGCAAAACCTTTTTCACTTCCTTACACTATAGTTGTAGGAGTTTTTCAAGGAGACTGGTATGATGCTGCAATGATGTATAAAGAGTGGGCAAGGAAACAATGGTGGACACAAAAAACACTTGAAGGTGACAAAGATACACCTATCTGGTTAAAAAGAGTCGGTCTGATAGCCGATTTTTTCACAAGGTATTGGGAACGTCATTCTATAATGTGGAACGGACCTTACTCCAACATTATTGAGACAGCGGAGAAGGTTAGGAGTTACTTTAACGTCATACCCCTCTTCACGTGGAGAGGCTGGGAAAAGAACGGATTTGGAGTAGCAATGCCTGATTATTTTCCACCAACAGAAGGCTGGGAAAGCTTTGAATCCTCTATTCTTCATGCTCATATGAAAGGTGGGAGAATACTTGTTCCCATACCCATGATTAACATGTATAGTTTCAATGCCTCCGGGTGGCAAGAAGCTGCCAAGTATGCTCCCAGAGATCGAAGAGGCAACTTATATACATATAGTTGGCATATACACAATAACAGCGGTGTTATCGTAAAACAAGTAGGATTCTACATGGGTCCCTCGGATTATTGGCTTAACGTTATTCTTAAAATAATTAAAGAACTCGTATCAAGGAATGTTGACGTATTCCAGTTGGACGGAGGCCCTCCACCTCCCCAGATAAACTTTATTGGAGGAGTTTTTCCTGAAGGAGGGGGGACTTGGTGGACCGAAGGCTTTCTTGAGATTTACAAGAAAGTTAGAGAGGAGGCAAGAAAAATCAATCCCGAAGCCTCTATAGCGTCTGAATGGCTAGCAGAAGCATATATTCCCTTCATTGATATTGCTTTCGACGAAGTTATAGGTGGACTTCCTCCTTATCCCAAATTCGAAGGTCTTGTTTATAATACTTCCTTAAATGAATATATTCCATTGTGGCATGCTGTATATCATGAGAATATCTTGCTCACTTCTAGTATCCTCTATATTGACGGGAGGGATCGAACTTTCTATAGACGATGTCTTGCCAATGCTCTTATTTGGGGAGAGATTCCAGCAATAATTCTTGACCCTCAGGGAACAGGGCCTCCCTACAATCTGAACTTATATGCAAGGGACATGCTTGAATACTCAAGGAGGATAGCCTCTTTAAGAACAACTTACGCCTACGACTTCCTGGTTGGAGGTGTAATGCTGCGTCCCCCAGAAATAATAGATAACAAATTTATACTTGTCCCAGGCGCTAAATCAATACCTTACTCGGGTGAAGATGTTGAACCTTTTTACACTGCCACTGTATACGCTAGCGCTTGGCAGGCCTCAGACGGGAGTATTGGCATAGTACTAACCAATATTGATAGCGTAAAGTCCCAGGTTAGATTAAAGCTCCCATTTCAACGTGACACCAATTCAAAGTATACGGTGTATATGGTTAAAAATGGTGAATTCGTTTTTAATTTCTCCGAGGCTATACTCCCAGAAGAAATCAATGTTTCCCTTTTACCTCTAGAAGTACAATTGATAGTATTTTCTCCCAGGGTATCTCTACGTTCACAAGCCGCGGAACTAATTCATTCCCTACTTTTAAAGAAGGAAGTAACCCCTCTTAACGCTTCGGATGTCTTCTCGAAAAATGTGAGTAAAGTTGTTGACTTATTTAAAAACAACAATTTCACAAGCACTATCGAATTAGCAACAAAACTTGATAATGAAGCCAGTGATGTTTTGAAGTTTTTGGAGCAAATCTCAACGATTGAGTCTCATTACGAGGGATTATCACAAGAATGTAAAAATCAGTATCTATTTGCGAAAATCGAAGGGGCAAGGCTAATGATGGTACAAGCAAAGGAAGCTGCTTTACACTTCAATCTCTCTGGTGCGGAGATTCTGATTAAACATGCTAGGGCATTGCTCAGGGAGGCAGAGGAAAACATTAAAGAATACAAGGAGTTATTGAGCTGGGTCAATTCTCTCCAGTCTAAATTGATCCAATTAGAGAGTGAAAAGGGCTCGGAGAAAAGTACGATGCTGTTGATACTTTCTGAAAAGGCTATTCAAGATGCAAGAGAGAAATTAGAGACTGGGAACTTTACAGGAGCTAAAGTTAAGTTGCTCCAAGCTGAAGAATACATTAGAGAAGCTATTATTGTTTCGAAGACTACACAGGACCAAAAAGGGGAGCATCCAACCAATCTTGCGGCAATGATGGCGATAGCAGTTATAACAACCCTCTTTATCCTCGCCTCAATTTTACTCCTGTCCAAAAGAAAACGAAGGATTAAATAATTAATCCCTTCTCTGAGTTAAGGCTGATTCCCGTTGTAATAATTTTTATAAAAAATCGTCTTTTACATATATGTGAAACTCTCAGAGCTACTTGATCGGTTAACCCTCGAGGAGAAGGCCGGCATTCTCGTGGGAGTAGGAGGCCCCCACATGTTTCCCGGCT
>NZ_JBMFLX010000118.1:0-3860 GCF_049970975.1 Infirmifilum sp.
AATATATATAATATAAAAGGCTTTCACTATATAGGAAACACTCATTATTCCCAGCTTCACTTTTTCTTTTATTTGATCAAGAGATGAACCGTAAATAATAAAATTGGTTAAGCTAGGTTAAGTTGTGCCACTTATCGAGGTAGACAATCTCACCTTTAAGTACCTGGGTAGCCAGAGGTTTGCCTTGGAGAAGGTTAGCCTTTCAATCGATGAAGGAGAGACTGTTCTCCTTGTCGGCCCGAGTGGATGCGGGAAGTCTACGCTTATAAGGGCTATAAATGGGTTAATACCTCACAGATATTTAGGGGAATACACTGGTAGAGTCCGCGTCGCTGGCCTTGACGTAGCTGAATCAACGCCCCAGATCCTTGCTAAGACTGTTGGGACGGTTATGCAGGAGGTTAGCAGGCAGCTTGTGGCGCAGACCGTGGAGGACGACGTTGCGTTTGGACCCGCGAACCTGTGTCTCCCTAGAGAGGAGGTCGCAAGGAGAGTGGAGGCTAGCCTGAAAGCTGTTGGGGCTCTCCACCTAGCCGGGAGGGATATAAATGCGCTGAGCGGTGGGGAGAAACAGAGGGTTGTATTTGCAGGGATTCTGGCGATGGATCCTGAGATTATCCTTCTCGACGAGCCCCTGGCGAATCTTGACAGTGATGGGGTTAGCCTTGTACTTGGCCAGATTGCGGAGTTTAGGCGTAGAGGGAAGACAGTGATAATAGCTGAACATAGAACGGAGGAGGTCGTCGAGGGCGTCGATATAGATAGGATTATCGTCATGGAGAACGGGAGGATTGTAAAGGAACTGGATTCCCCTGAGGGACTCATCGAGTTTAAGGATAAGGTTCGCGTGCCCTCTGGTTACCTTTATCCTAGAGGGTTGGGTGTTTCAAGGGGTTTTCAAGTTTTAGATGAGGGAGAAGTAAGCCTCGGAAAGGAAGTTATTGTGTTTGAGGACGTCTACTTCAGCTATGATGGTCTTCGATACGCCCTCGAGGCAATTAATTTGAAGATCCGTGAGGGTGAGCGGGTAGCTCTTCTCGGTAACAATGGGGCTGGGAAATCGACTTTAGCCAAGCACATTCTCGGTTTGCTTAAACCCTCGAGAGGTAGAGTTCTTATAGATGGAGAGGATACGAGACAAAAGGAACCCTATGAGCTGGCAGGGAAGATAGGGCTGGTCGTCCAAGACCCCTACTCAATGCTTTTCGCTCGAACCGTCAAAGAGGAGCTGGCTTTCGGTCCAAGAAACCTGGGTGTAACTAGAGAAGAAATTGAGGAGCGGGTATCAGAGGTTTCAAGGGCCTGTGGTATCCAGCACCTGTTAAACGCATCGCCTTTCGCGTCGAGCTATGGGGAAAAGAAGCGTATATGTGTAGGGGCGGTTCTAACAATGTACCCCCGCGTCCTTATCCTGGATGAGCCCACGGCTGGACAAGACTACGCGAACTATATGAGGTTTCTCGACTTCGTGACGGGTTTAGAGAAGGTTAAAACGCTTGTTCTGATAACCCATGACGTGGACATTGCACTCGAGTACACTAGTAGGACGGTCGTCCTTTCCAGGGGGAGGGTAATCGCTGACGGGCCTACAGTTGAGATTCTAGCAGATGAGAAGGTGTTGAAGGAGGGTAGCCTCCGTGAAACCCAGCTTATAAGGTTGGGCCGTGAGCTCTCGGGTGGTAGGCGCGTCTATCGGAAGAAGGACTTAGAAAGGATGTTGCAAAACGCTTAAAATGAATAATACAAATTAATTAGATTGTGACGGCGAAAACGCAACGGGGCGGTATTAGCACTGTCACGATTGTCGCTATGGCTGTGGGGACAGCTCTCTACGCAGCCCTTAACGTCTTCTTCAATATGCTCCAGCTTCCCGGTACACAACTTGTAGCGCTCCGGCCGAGCGTGGCAATTCCCATGTTTTTCGGCTACGTCTTTGGCCCATTGGTGGGGTTTGTTTCAGGCTTTCTGGGAAATATTATCAGCGATGCAATATCATGGGGAGGCTTCTGGTGGAACTGGGACGTTGGCAACGGGTTACTAGGCCTTATACCAGGCCTCATAGTCTATATACTACCCGAGGATAAAAGAAGTACCCGTCTAGGCTTGGTTTGGAGTGCTGTCCTAGCCGTAATCGGCTCGATCATCGGGATGGGCTTCGCGTCATTCACCGACTACATATTTGGGTACGGTATCTCCACTATAGAAGAAGCAATCTACGCCTTATTCCTACCCGCCGCTGTAACAGACGCGTTAAACGGAGCAATACTGACCCCAATTTTGGTAGCCGCTTACTATCAGGCCGCGCGGGGCAGGGCTAGAAGGGCTTAACTGGTATGAGTGAAAACATCGTCCGGTATATTGAGGGAGACAGTGTCGTACACAGGCTTGACCCAAGGGCTAAAATAATTTTTGTTTTTCTATTCATCGCCTCAACACTGGTCGCCTCTAATCTCTTCGAAGTCTTGTTATTGCTTCTACTATCCATTGGTTTCTACTCTCTTGCTCGCCTACCCCTGAGGAAGACGCTACCCACGTGGAAATTCATTTTCCTCATAGTTGTATTTCTGTCCTTTCTCAACCTCTTTGTGCTTACACTGTTGTATCCAAAGGAGGGACACACCCTACTCCAAGCCGGCCCTATTAAGGTTACCTATGAGAACCTGATAAGCTCAATAACCCCTGTAGTCAGGCTCCTCTCCATAGCCTCCGTAACCTTAACCCTCGTTTTCACAACACCCCCAAACCTCTACGCACCAGCCTTTGGGCAAATGGGCCTACCCTACAAAGCCGCCTATGTAGTGGAGCTTAGCTTCCGTTACATTCCAGAGATGATAGGCGAACTGAGAAAGACTTTGGAGGCCCAGATGGCTAGAGGCTATAGGCCGAGCGGGGGGAATAACCCCCTTGGAAGAGTACTTCGCGTGATACCACTTATATTGCCCGTCACACTCAGCGCTGCTCTAAACGTCTACGATATAGCCGACGCCATGGAGCTAAGAGGGTTTGGCGCATCAGGGTGCCACACGTGGTATCGTCAACTCAGGATGAGGAGGAGGGATTACCTGCTCATAGCTATAGGTTCTCTAGTCTTCGTTTCTATACTTCTCACAAGAACAGTATTTTCCCGCTAGTTCGGGCAAAATTTTTTATTTTAAGAAATCTTTGAGAGGCAATGGTTCAACTACCACGGGAGTTCATCGAATGGAACTATTTCGCTAGGCGTGCACTGGTTTCTCAAATCCTGGAAGGAGCGTCGATTGACCCCTACAGGCTCCAGTTGGAGTTCACGAGGCATAATCCCGTATTGTGTACCGCTGCACTCCAGGACAACGGGACTATCGAGGTAAACGGGAAGGTAATAGGTGTCGGGTATGTCCTAAAGAAGGAGTTCCTGGCTGAGGCCTCTAGAAAGTTTGAGGAACACATCAAAGTAGCAGATGAAGCCTTAGCCGCTCACCCAGAGCGAGAAAAAGAAATACTTGAAGAATACTCAAGGCGTGGCATAAAGCTTCTCCTAGACTACATATACCTCCCTAGGGGGATGGCCGAGGAAAGAGTTGACTTTGAGAAGATGGCAAGCCTTGAGCTAGCCCTAAGAATACCCCATTCTTCAAAACACACATGGAGAATAGTCCAGAGATCGAGAAAGGCATGCCTGGTTTTCTACCAGCCCCCCGCCATAAGCTTCGAGGTGAGATGCAGTATAAGCATACATCTCGACGATGATTATCATCGATTTGTAAACTTGGTTCATGACGCTTTCCACTATACTCCCCCAGAGGCAAGAGAGAACAGGCCAACCTACATCTTCCACGTTGAGGAGGTGTTCAACAACAGTCCCTCGAGAGCCGGCTTCGGCA
>NZ_JBMFLX010000119.1:0-1294 GCF_049970975.1 Infirmifilum sp.
AAAGATGTCCACGTCGCTAGGAGCCTCATTCTCGCCATATTCAAATATTTTTAAAACTGCTACGTTATGCTTGTTTAGCACCGGCATCAACATCCTAATTACTTTGCAGAACAACTCTTTACGTTTCTCGCATTCGTAACTCATTTAAAAGCACCACTCATCGAGTTTCTTAATGAGATGCAGGCTTGCTTTATCTAGAGAGAACAACCTCACAATTCGTTCTCTGAGTCTGCTTAGTAAATTGGTGTCCCTAAACAGTTCAGTCGAAATAATTTCTGATAAAACCTTCTGAGCGGACTCCTCCAAGCGTTCTATTTCTACAATTGGTGCTATTGGCTCGCTCCCGTTAATCCACCTCCATTCCACAGAATTCGTGAGCACGGTTAAAACTCCTGAAGACATGCTCTCCAGAGCTGTTAAGAAAGGATATGGGGCCTCTTTCCATTTGTAGAGGTGCAGAAATACGTCTAGAGAAGCGTAAACGTATGGTCTCAGCTCGTAATCTACGAATTTCTCCATATAAATAACGTTCCTCGACAGGTTAAACTTTCTTATAATCTTTTCAACAATAGGTTTATAACTTCTTCCTTCATATGGCGGCGATATAATTACCATTTTAATGTCGATTTTTCTCGTTAAATCCCTTAGAACCTTGAATATTACAGGTGGAAACCTGTCAGGGAAGATGTTGCCCATGTAGCCTATTACTATATCATCTGACTCAAGGTTAATGCCCAGCTTCTCGGATACTGTTCTCCTAGCTAGCGTTTTTCTTCTCGGTGAGAAGTGATCCGTATCGATAGGCACTAGCGCCATTACAATCCGGTGAGAGAGTATAGGAGAGAACCTGGATAAATAAACAGTCTCTGAAGGAGAGTATGTTAAGATTACATCGGGGGGTATGTATTGAAGCTTTTCCAGTAATGTAAAAGGTCTCGAAAATAGTGAAAAAACCACGCATGTATCCTTGCCTCTTAAGGCCTTGATAATGCTATAAGTCATTACACGTTGTGTAAGACCATAAGTATTCACAATGGTAATCGGCTTTCTTAGAGATTTGACGAGATTTAGTAGAGCACTTTTGATAACTCCTTTATCCGCGAAGTACAAACTGTGGGGATCTCTTTCATTAGTAATTTTGTATGTCGGTTCGAATCTCGTGTCGATGTACGATATCAGGTATGTAGTATCGGAGTATTTCTTTAACCCAACATATGTGTTGTATGTAATTCTAGAAACACCCTCACTACAAAACGGGTGGGCATTAAACCCTAAAATAATGAACTCACGGGAT
>NZ_JBMFLX010000119.1:1394-3855 GCF_049970975.1 Infirmifilum sp.
AAATTTACGCGCTATCAAGGGATGGCTCATGCCCAGAATTCTCAACTGGAAGTACAGCCTAGTCGAGGGAATATGGTGTACCTTTATATTCGAACGTAAATGAGCACCAAGCCATATGTTCTGTCTATCCGCTGTCGCCACGTGGATCTCGATGGAGTTGCCGAGAACCTTCACTAGGCCTCTTATAAGACTCAGCAAGAACTTCTCAGCGCCTCCAGCCCTTAGGTACTCCGAGACAAACAATACCCTCAACCAAGCCACCATAAATAGACCATTCCTCCTGCGTCAATGACCCTTGAATACACGCTGTCTAGCTCAAAGGTATTTATGTAGCCTTGAACAATTTCAGGGTCTAAAAGGCTTAGCATTATGTACTGAGATTTGCAGCCCGTCCCGCTACGAATAATGTTCATTAAAGTTGAAGACCTCAAAACCGTTTCGCGTATTATTGTGAAATATGAATAATATATGGTAGAGAATGTTCCCCCACAAATACCGGATACATTAGACATAGAAATAAAGTTTAGCGACGCGTCGATCCACGGGTATCTAACCCTAATTGTAGAGTAATTGGGCTCGAGTGATATGAAGACGGCTGATAAAAGCGCTATTAAAATTAAGACATTTAGGAATATCGGGGCTAGCTTGTAATGATTGCCCATTCTACCCTGTGGTTTGCTAATCCACGTGTGTAAGAGTTGAGTTCCAGGCATGAATATGAGATAGGCTACATATAGCGTTCTCTCAAACCACAGAAAAGAGCCTACTAGGTACGCTGATATGACCCCATATGCTATAAGGCTAGACAAGGTAAGAAATTTCAACGATTTAATGTCACCGCCCACCGTGTTATTGGCAATCAAAAACCTGAGAGTTAAGTATATCAAGACGAGAAAAGTAGAGACGGTAAATACTCTATATAGGAGCCTAAATACATATGCTACTTCGCTTATCGGATATAGAGACTTCACCCTTATGGGCGTGCTTTGAACAACGAACTCGCTGTAGATCTGTGGATTACTGAAGTACTTTAGAACCGAGTTAAACCCTAATTCAACAAAGTTGCTAGATATATTGAATATAACATGGATTACGAAGAACAGTATTATGGCATATAGGTACTTGAGGGTGTCCCTTGCTAGTCTATGCACAGACGTAAAAAATACTAGGAGAACTAGTATCTCTGTAACCATGAACGTCGCAACATATGGGTGTGACAAAATGATCGTGGCACTCACTATGATGGCTATAGCCGCGGCCTGTTTCAAACCTTTACTTGGATGAGCTAACACAAAGTCTATCAATACAGATTGAAGTATTGTCGCTAACAATATAGCAAAATGCCATCTAGCGAAACTCGACGTGAATAACCCATAATTGTTCACAAGGAAGAGCAGTGGCAGTATTCCTATGAAATTGCTGGCGCTTTTAGGGAAACGCCTTTCCACGAACATGGCGTAAAAGAGTAAAAACACGAGAAGCGGGTAAAGCGCTGTTAGGACTGTTATTGACTCTATGACCCTTCCATTAGTCACAACCACGTAGATGCTTTGGAATATAAACCATCCCGGCCAAGACACTACATCGTCTCTACCAAACATCTCGAGCCCGCTCAAGCTGCCTCTCTTTATAATGTACTCTACAGGCCCTCCATGCAGATAGGCATCTCTATGTATAATGAATGGAAAATTAACCGCGATGATGCTAGAGTATATCAACACGGTAATTAGTAATGACAAGAACACGGCACGTGCTTTCTTGCTGTAGACGGTGATTAGCCAAAGCATTACAATTATACAATAGAAGAGAAAAATTCTGTATTGTGTGAACAATACAATGTCGTAGTTGAAATAAGTGGGGGGGCGAAGTTTAGAGAAATCGAAGTAGCTTGAATAGCTTGCAACGACGCCTGCTAGAATAATTAAAAGTGTGATCACGCGAGAATGTATTGCATGATTATTCTGAGACGTCATCCTCATAGTAGGTCGCCAATTAGTTTCTTTACATTATTCGTAAATACTTCCTCTCTGAAGTCCATGACTAGCCTTCTACAAATCTCGGGCTCGACGTCTTCCTGTAACAGTTCGAACACTAGCTCTGGGATTTCATCATGACTGTTATAGACTTTGATGCACTTACTTACCGTTTGCCACGGGTGTTTAAGAAGCAAGTCGTGAACTATCCCCGTAAACTTGTGAACAACAACCCTACACCCTGAAGCAAGAGCTTCTCCAACGAGTATTCCAAAGTGCTCATACATCACCGGGTGAATGTAGACTTTCGCCTTAGCCAGAAGCCTCAATTTTTCGTTTTCATCAATGTTAAAGGCTATGCCTATGTTGTCTAAGCTAGCCAATTTACCCCTAATCAGTTTCTCATAATTCTGGTCAGAATAGCCGATGACTACTATCTTCCAGCTTCTCAAAGCAGACGAAAGCTTACTAATGATCTCAGACGCTAT
>NZ_JBMFLX010000120.1:0-3823 GCF_049970975.1 Infirmifilum sp.
CCTTTCGTTTAGCTTACTTGTTATTTTACTATTCATAGCTTTCTTCATGTCCTCAAAAGCAATTGAGAACTATAATGCGGCTATGAGACCTACAGAGAGCGTGAATTGCACGAGTAGGTTGGAGAAGATGAGTGAGACATGGACCAATTTTGCAATTGCGGAGCTTTTTCTGATAATCTCTTTGCTTATATCCTTCATTTTAGCTTTGAGAAGAATTGAAACAACTATGAAGAGCATTATACAGGCTCCACAAGAGGGTAGCTCCTAGGGTGTGTTATGTGGGAGAGTACGAGGTGAAAAGAGGAGAAATTAACCTACAAGGAGGGGAAAGGCGCTCCCTTTTCGAGGTAAGCTTAGACGAGAATGATTTTAATAGAGGAGTAGCTAAATTCGTGAATTTATTGCTCAGAAAAATTGGGCCATATACGGGTAGTTTCTCCTTATTTATCGAAAGAAAGGGGGATATACGTTCCTTCATACCCTTTGGCAATAAACATTCTATTTTAATCAAGGAACCCGGTACTTTTCAGGTAGTTTTAGAAAACACAGAAAAATTTTCACAAAGCTTCTTGTTTAAGGGAATGATTTATAACTCGATAAGGATGAAGACTGGTGAACTCTATAAAATTGAAAGCTTAAGCCCAAATGTCACCCTCTTAACTGACGGCAAGAGACTGCTCGTCAAAAAATCATTAAGAAGTTATTGGGATATTCTTCAAGTTGAGAACTTTGAAGGATTGCGGACGTGGATTCTACTGAACACTTTCTGCGGTGAATTTGCAGAGCACTGTGAGATTCCTAAACTTTATCAATTAAATCTTCAAAAGAAAAATATTATAATTGAGTATATTCAAGGTAGAACTTTAAAAGAGGAAATGCATTCGTTCAAGAAAAATCCTGAGAGAAATTTTGAAAAAATTATGAGAGTTTTCATTCAGACGGCGGAAACACTTCGCAAGGTCTCTGTTTCATACTCTACACTCATTCTTCACAGAGATATAAAGCCTACGAATATAATAGTCTCAGACAAGGGAACGCATATTATAGACTGGGAGCTCTCATGTTTGTTAGAAAATTGTAAGATGCCTGTGGGACAAAACCCTTATGCATCTCCTGAATCAGCTAGCGGAAACTATTCTGAAAAAAGCGATGTTTATTCGCTTGGAGCAACAATGGCCGAGGCTTTTGGAATTCTCGCTAGAGGAGGACGTGAAACGTCCACAAAAAAAGGACGCGAATACCTGTTAGCCCCTGTTAGTAAAAAAAGCGAGCTTTATAATTTAATCTCTTCCATGCTTGAGATTTCCCCGGAGAAAAGACCGAGCTATGATGAAGTTATTGAGACTCTTAAGAAAATTTTAAATGAGGGATAAGAAAAATAAAAAGTTGGAAAACAATGCCTGATTTACAGAATTTACTTCAATATCTGAATCTAAATCTTAACGATCCCAGAATATGGATGTATTCCACTTTAGCTTTGTCAACTCTATCAATCATAGCAATCTTGATATACTCTCTAATGCTGTCAAGGAAAATAACGAGACTTGAGATTTATGATAGTTTGCAAAAGTTGAGAGCTGAATACATACAATTGCGGAACGAAAATGTCCAGTTAAGAAATATACATGTTAGTCTTCTCGATGAAAAAAGAAAACTTGAAAACGAACTAGAAAGAAGAGAGGAAGTAATTAGGAAATTAGTGGAAGAAAAAAATTACTGTATAGGTCAGCTTGAAAGCATTCGTCCCCAACTGGAGAGGATAATGGAAGAGAATAATGAACTTAGAAGGAAGCTTAAAGAGCTTAACCCTGATGATTCCTTGATCCGCCAGAAGTATAATGAACTTGTTCAGATAGTCTGGTCTAAAAGAGGACATCTTGATACCACGGTAATAGAAAAGATCCTTGTTGAAGCATACAAAAAGATAGATAGCGGTAATACTATTTTTGCATATTCATTACTGCAAATCTCTGAGAGAATGCTTGGGGATCCAGAGATTTTAGCCCGTTTTAGAGGACTTTATGATATTGGCTTTCGCGGAGAGACCGGTCTAAAAAAGTTTTAAACTTACCCCTTGACCTCGATATTAAAGTACCACATGACCTCTTCCGTTAGCATTCTCAGTTTTTCACGTAGATACATCATTTGACTGCTTAAGTCACGCCATAATCGTATTTTGTTTAAAAGGTAGATGGAGGTCGATTGGAATATCTTTCCTGGAGGTAATACTTTGAGATAATAACTTGCCTTATTATAGCAGTTTGCTATGGCTGAAACTCGAAAGGACTGCTCTGAAACTGCTAAAAAGGTATTGTAACATTTTTCCGGACAAGTAGACTCATATAATTGTAATGTAATGATTGCTTCAAAACGTTTTAGGTTGCTCTCCAGCTTACTCTCTACCCGCTGCAGCCTATATTTTAAGGCTGAGTTTATCTTACTCCAGTAGTTTGCAAGAACCTCATAGTCTAATTTTCCTATTAGAGCCGGGTTAAGCCTTGTTAGCTCTTTTATTTCTTCCAAGTAGTTCATCGCCTTAAGAATCTCACCTCTCTCTAAGTTATAGTTCCAGATATCCATGAAAGCGTTGAGGGCGGTGCAGTTTTCTTCCTCAGATTTTTTAGACATTATTCTCCCTCCTCCTTCTTGCGTTCCCTAGATGTAAAAATAATTAACTCTATGTTGTCTGGAAGCTCGCCCCAAGTGTGGGAGCGAAGTATTTCAAAAGGAACTGGAATAAGTTTTAATTGAGATTCATTCCCAACATTAAGAGCTACCTTAATCCCACCCAGTGATTCATTGTTCCCATCTTTACCTAGTATTTTGAACACATTCTCAAAGGTCTCCGCCAACCCCCTGTCTTCAAATTGGTGTACCCTGAAAGAGAGGCCTCGGATTTCTCTGAGTGAAAAAATGTAGAGGATAAATTCCTCGTCAGATTTTAAACGGTTTCGGGGAGCTTCAGAGATTTTAACACCTAGGGTTTTTCCCCTCCTCTTTAACGGTAAAAGAAAAAGTGGAGAAGAAGAATAGTTGTGAAGCATGGGCAAGCTGTAATCTTTCCCAGGATTATCTAAGAAAAAAGAAGTATATCGGGAAAACATGCGAACAAAATCTTTGTAAGACTTTTCCATCCAGTCTATATATTGATCATAGCGTCCTGAAATCTCCCTGGAAAGCTCACCAGGAATAGTCTCGGTCATCCTCCTTACATGCTTACGTATCTCCTCCTTGTTTTCGAGAAAAGATCTTCCCCTTTTATAGATCTCAGCGATCCTTGGGATATAAGGATCGATAAAGAATGTTGTTACCCATACTTCTTCGATGGGGACATTAGGGATAATTGTACAGGAATAATCATTTTTACCGAGTTTAAAGTGTTCAGCGAAGTTTTCAATAAGCCTTTGCTCGATTTTTCCTATGGCTTCTTCGTTTATGTGAAGGCCAGCCGGTAAGGCTATGATTGATAAAGCTCGTCTTGAAGGAGTTATTGAGAAGTCGATTTCCGCCAACGTGCTGCCTTTTATTTTCATCAAGAGGTAGTTCGGCAGGTATCTTTCAGGATCTAACCTCTCTATGATTTTCTTAAAGTCCTCTTTATCTATAGCGGTAAAGGCAGGAACAGTGAGGGACGCCCTACCCTCACTTGAGAAAAAGTTTGAGTAGTCCGCTGCTTCCCATCTCCTAGTCCTTGCATAATTCATAAGTAGCACAGAGATAAGAGAAGCGGCCATCTGCATATTAACCATATTCTCTGCTCGTTCTGAACCGGAATATTTCCTGTAAAAGAACTCGTTATCAGCTATAAAGATAGTCTTTACGG
>NZ_JBMFLX010000121.1:0-3815 GCF_049970975.1 Infirmifilum sp.
GTCTCAACCGTGGTGATGCCCGAGCCATGAGGGCAGGTGCCGCTGCTTCGAGCACCTCACGTACGAGGCTTCCCGCTCTAGGGTCAGCCCTAGGCCCAGCTGCTGCACCCTCTGGACGAGCCTGTTCGCGTCGTCGGCCCTAGCCAGGGAGATCCCCAGGCGTGCGGCTAGGCTCTTAGCGTTTCTCAGCCTGACGAGCTCCGTTCTGCTGACCTTGCCGCCCCTGTGCTCTATCTCCGTGCACAGCTCCTCGAGCAGGGGGAGCAGGCTCTCCCTCGACACCTCCCCGGTCACCCCGAGGTCCCTCAGGTCTATAAGGTCGGCTATCGCCCCGGCGGCTATGGTGAAGACGGTGTCGCTCGACAAGTGCATGCTGGCGCTGACGGCGGTGAGGCCGCTGGCGATGGCCTGGACATCCACCCGGAGCGGGACGCGGATCGCCCGCCGCGCGTCGTCCGGGAGTAGATCCTCGTTCAGGTGCCCGATGACTATGTACTCGAAGTTGCACCCCTTCCTCCTGTCCTCCTCGAAGGCTTTGATGAACGAGTCCGTGTCGGTGCATAGCTTCACGTCAGCAGGCACGCTCCCTATGACCAAGTCGGCCCGGCAGCCCCCCACCGCCTGCTCGCGGGGCAGCCTGTACTTCTCGGAGAGGGCCTTCACAATGGAGTTGTGCAGCTCGGTCAGGCTGACCTTGCCGCTCGGCCTGAGGAACGTCAGCGCGAAGATGTTAGCCGCCCGGAAACCCAGCTCGGCGGAGATCCTGGAGTAAACCGCCGCGGCCACGGCGTCGCCCAGGATCTGTGCGGCCCACTTCCTCACCCTGTCGATCTCCTCCCCCTGGGGCAGGAGGTCCTGGTGGGTGAGCACATCGCCGTCCCAGAGCCATCTGCTCCCGCCGCGCCCGCTGATCTGTCTGAGGAGGAGCTCGTGCTCCTCACTCGTCAGGTCTTGGAACATGAGCAGCAAGCCCGCGAAGGCGAACTTGTCCTCGAGCACCCTCAGCCCCTCGAGGAACTTTCCCACGTTGCTGGCACCCCCGATGAGGCGCGCCTCGTCCACGATCAGGAATAGCCTGAGGCCCGCCACCTCCATCACGTAAGAGAACTGGATCAGGGAGCGGATGTCGCAGTTCGACGGCAGCTTCTCCACGCCCCGGTGGAGCTTCACCCACTCGTAGAGGGCCTTCTGGATCGCGTTCTCGAGCTCCTTCTCGAGGAAGTCTTGCCTGGACAGGTCCTCCTTGCCGCAGAGCACCAGCGGCAGGACGCCGTCCGCTTCCCTCATGATCCTCCCGTAGAGCCTCTCCGCGAGGGCGGACTTCCCGGTGCCCTGCTGCGCGACCAGCAGGAAGAGCCTCGGGGCACCCTTACTCGAGGAGGACTCCTTCACCGCGTTCATTATGGCCTGCTCGGCCAGCGTCTCAAAGTAGGGGCACTCGGGATCCAGTGCCTCCACGCCGCACCTGATGGTGAGCTTGAAGCACTTCTCGCTGCTCAGCATTCGCAACACCACGGAGGAACGACTATCCTCCACTCGTCGAACGAGCGCGAGAAGCACTTGATGCAGTCCCCTAGAGCGCTCTCGTCTATCGTGCCGCCTTGCGCTTTGCTAATGCCCAGGGGGTGCCCGAGGGGCTTCGAAAGCCAGAGATCCACGAAGTACTGGTTATCGTGAACCCTGTACCCCTGCTTGGCGGCCTCTCTGAACAGAACGTCAAGGAGGTACATCTTCCGGCAGGCCTCAGGCCTTCCGCGAAGCAGGGGGGCGAGCTCGTTGGCCTTCACCCTCAAGGAGAGAGCCTCTACCTTGCCCCCAGCGACCCAAGCCCTCCGCACCCTGCCGAAGCGCAGCGCCCCTGAGTTAACCCTAAACGTGAAGGTGGACCCATTTATGTAGAGAACGACCGTGGATCTGCGGGGCTTTCTGTACACCACAGCGGTATACATTCCGTATACAGCAGCACTCTTACCGCTTTTTATTTTTATCGGAGAGGGGGTCCCCAAGGCGGGGTATGCCCGCGCACTCCAGCTTTTTAAGCCCGCCTAGCTCTCCTCAACCGAGGCTATGCATGGCGGGAAGATACGGGTGGAGTTGGTGTAGGGGGCTGGGGGCTATCGGGGCGCTCCACTGAGCTGTTCACGCGCAGGGGTATTTGAGGCGGCCGTTCGAAGGTGAGGGTCACTAGCTCTGCACCGCTTACCTCGACCCTGCTTTCGCACTCGATCGAGAGGTGCGGCACCTGAGTCGGGGACAGAGTCGGCACCGCGAAATCCTCTGCTACGTCTCGGGGCACATCGACCTTAGCCTCCACTACTACGCGCAACTTAGGCATCTCGTGGAACATAAGCGAGGGGATAGCCTCGAGGAGGGGGAGCTCAAAAACTGGACGCTCGCGCAAATCCGCACCTGAGACTACGTCGGCAGCCTCTCTAGCCTCTCTTCTTTCTCCAACCTCGTGGTTCTCTCTCTCGTCTTCCCCCCTTACCTTTTTTATCCTAACTCCTTCGCTCAACGCCCTCACCCATAGAAGATAAAAACCCATTCATTACGCCACCGCTCCATTGTTGCAATCCCGAGGTACATCTGAGGTGCCATGAACCTTAGCAGGCTCGCTAGATCGTACCACTCCCTGCCTCTGTTTACTACTAGCCCTCTTATGGATCCTAAGTAGGAGCGGCAGGGTACCGGAGGAGTCCAATCTGACCACGAGCTTAGTTTATCATCCAGCGGCTTCAGCGCGTAGTAGAACATATGAGGGTACTTCCCACTGTAGAAGAGAGGAGTATATAAGGGCGCCTCCTTTAAGGGAGCTTTTAAACTATGACTCGGGGAAATGGCCTCTAAGCATCTTTTCACGTACTTTTTAGGCTCCGATTCGAGGTGAGTATCAAAGGGTTTCAGAACTTCACTTTTCACTAATAAATCTTGCAACCTCCAACACCAGAAGATCAAATCTATTAATGACTCGCCTAGGCTATCTGACCCATAACCCATAACCGTGAAATTCTTCTTTATGCTCTCATTAGGAACCTCAGGGACGAAGTGCTCGACCCAGCCCATCACTCCCTCCAGAAACTCTAAGCGGTCACTGCTCACCCCACTGTAGGCCCTCGTGAAGTAGAACCATGGGATCCTGCGCAAGGTCACGACCGTGAAGAAGCCCTTGTCGTAATTCGGGGAGATGGACAGCGACTTCTCTAGCAGCTCCTTAAAGACGACAACACCCTCGTCACCCCTCTCCAACCCCCCTTCGAAAGAGGGTTTGAGAGAGTCGAGCATGCTAGAAAGGGTCTTACCTTCGATGGAGTAGTCTCCACCGAAGGCCTTGGCGGCAGCCATCATCGTGTTTTGTGCCGTCGAAAGTATCTTCCTTGCCGTAAAGTACACCCTAATCGGAATTAAATACCCGTATTCCGCATGCCAAGCATCATCGTGTTTTGGAGACACCCGCAGCGGCTCCACCGCAGCCTTTAGGCCGATACCAGCCTCCTCTAGTCCCATTCCAGCCTTCATGCGAGCTATCAGCTCGGCCATGTCGAACTCAATGCCGAAGATCTGCCGATAGAAGTGGGCCAGAGCGTTGGATGCGAGCTTATAGTCCCGGTCCAGACCACCTAGGAGTATCTTCTTGTACCTCTCCTCCCTAAGCAGCTCCTCTAGATCCTTCCCTTCGAGCTCCCTCCTCAACACCTCGTAGAAGCCCAGGAAGCGGGCAGCTGCAAGCCCCACGTCGAACGCCTTGGCCAGCAGAGGGGAGAGCCAGCGCTCATCGAAAAAGGCTTTGCCCACAATCTAAGTGTCTCAACGTAACC
>NZ_JBMFLX010000122.1:0-3788 GCF_049970975.1 Infirmifilum sp.
CCCCCCAGTTCACCCCCGTAAAAACATTCAAGGACATAGCCGTGTACATCTACAATCCCTAAAACAAATTCACTTGGTAAATTACATGGAACTAACCAAACCCGAACCTTCACGTTCAGATGAGCAAACTGTAGATGTTTCCATCATACTGCCTTCTCTGAACGAGGAAAAAACAATAGGCGAAGTTATCGACAAGGCGAAGAAAACGCTTGAGGCAAGTGGTTACACCTACGAAATCATTGTCTCCGACAACTCAACTGATGCGACACCACGTATAGCGTCAGAAAAAGGCGCCCTTGTAGTCCACCCAGATAGACTGGGCTACGGTTACGCATACCTCTATGCTCTCAGGTTTGCAAGGGGAAAATTCATAGTCTTTGCAGATGCTGATGGTACCTATGACCTCTCCGAAACTCCGAAACTAGTCGAGCCCCTTGTAAAAGGTGAAGCAGATGTTGTTCTTGGCACTAGACTCAAGGGCAAGATAATGCCTGGCGCCATGCCCTGGCTCCACAGGTACATTGGCAATCCGATACTCACCTACACCTTGAACAAGTTCTATGGCACACGCGTGTCCGACGCCCACACCGGGTTCAGGGCGATGACCCGCGAGGCCCTGCAGAGGCTCAGCCTCGAGAGCTCGGGCATGGAGTTCGCGTCCGAGCTGCTCGTGAAGGCCGCCTACGCCGGCCTGAGGATCAGGGAGGTGCCCATAACCTACTACCCTAGGGCCGAGGGCACCCGCTCCAAGCTGAGGAGCCTCAGGGACGGCTGGAGGCACCTCAAGCTCCTGCTCCTCCTCGCGCCCAAGTTCCTGTACTACCTGCCGGGCGCCGTGATGCTGGCCGCGGGAGCGGCGCTGATGCTGGCCGCGCTGCTCAGGGCGAACCTCGGCTACTCGCCCGGCCTCCACTCCGCCATGCTGGGCGGCGCGCTCGCCGTGCTGGGCAACACCGCGGTCGCCATGGGCCTGATCGCGGATCTGCACCTCGCGAAGATGCTGGGGAGGCCCACGAGCAGGATCACGAAGGCGCTCGCCCGGCACCTTTCGGTGGAAAGGGCGCTCGCCGCTGGCACCCTCATGGTTGCAGCGGGGCTCACGTATGCCGCTTACCTCTTCCTAGAGTGGGTCGAGAGCGGCTACAGGTACCTCCCCGTCAGGGGGGAGAACGCGGTGGCACTAACGCTCATCGTCTTTGGCACCCAGATATTCCTCCATGCTATGGCCGCCTATCTAATATCCTGGGAACGGTAATATAATACATGTTACTCGCTCATCCGTGACAGTTTCATAAAAGTCTCCAAACAAATTTCTGAGGAGCGGAAAGGCAAATTGCTAGTAGCCGTGATTTTAGGAACAAGGCCAGAGATAATCAAGTTGGCGCCTGTAGTCAAGGAGCTTGAGAAGCGCGGGATTGACTTCTTTATTCTTCACACGGGTCAGCACTTCTCTTACAATATGGATAGGGTTTTCTTCGAGCAGCTCGAGCTGCCCCAACCGAAATATAATTTGGGGGTTGGTTCGGGTAGCCATGGGGAACAGACTGCCAAGATGCTTTTGGGCGTCGAGAGAGTTTTGACCGATGAGAGACCGGATGTTGTGATTGTTCAGGGTGACACGAACTCGACGTTGGCTGGAGCGCTTGCTGCTGTAAAGTTGCAGGTGCCAGTGGCCCACGTGGAGGCTGGCTTAAGGAGCTTTGACATGTCCATGCCGGAGGAGGTGAACAGGGTCGTCGTCGACCACGTTTCGACGCTCCTCTTCGCCCCCACCCAGCTGTCGAGGAGGAACTTGGAGCGGGAGGGTATCGTTGAGGGTGTCTACGTCACGGGCAACACGATAGTAGACGCTATAATGATGTATTCTCCCCGGATAGAAGAGGCTAAGCTACCGTTGGATCTTCCAATGGAGTATGTGCTTCTAACTCTCCATAGGCAGGAGAACGTGGATAATCCTGTACGGCTTGCTAGTGCAATAAAGGGTGTTGGGCTGGTAGCAGAGGAGCTGAAGGTACACGTGATTTTTCCCGTTCATCCTCGCACGCGTTTGAGGCTGGTGGAGTATGGGATTAGAGTGCCTGATGGCTTGGTCTTGCTTGAGCCGCTGGGCTACTTCCAGTTCCTCAAGCTTCTTAAGGGTTCCAGGGTTGTTCTCACAGACTCGGGGGGTGTGCAGGAGGAGGCCTGTATCCTTGGAGTGCCCTGTGTGACTCTCAGGTATAATACTGAGAGGCCTGAAACAGTTTACGTTGGTGCTAACGTGGTTGCAGGTCTAGATCCCCAGAGGATCCTGAGCAAGACGCTAGAAATGGCGGATAAAAGAGGCAGCTGGCCAAACCCTCTAGGCGACGGGAGAGCAGCGGAGAAGATCGTCAGGACACTGAAGGATGACTTGGGCTAGGATTCATATCCTCGCAGATACAAATGTTCAAAATTAATAAGTGCCCCTAATATTTAGATGGTAAGACCATCGGAGCAATCGATAGGAAGGTGGCTAAGGCTATGAAGGTACTAGTAGCCTCAAATTTGCTGGCCTGGGATAAGCCAGGTGGTGGAGAAACACAAGTGCTTAGAACATTGGAGTTTCTTAAGAGAAAGGGTATTGAAATAGAATATATTTCTGCTGACTCCGTTAGAAAAATTAGAAGTTTTGACATTTTTCATGTTTTTGGAGTGGTACATCACTTATATGACTTTTTATTGTACTGGAAAAAAGAATTAAAAAGACCATCTATACTCACACCACTTTGGTGGTCTCCTGAAGAGTTTTATTTACATACAAACAAGCTTGCCTATCTTAAATACAAAGCCAACACGTTGTTGAGGCGGACTTTGAAGAAAAAGTGGATTCAGCTTCAAAATGTTTTTGATATTAGAGCTGACATTCATGGATTGATGATTTATACTGCAGATGTCATCGTCACAACGTCTGTTATGGAAAAAGAGCTCTTAGGTAGGGAGTTTGGAATTTCACCAAATAAAATAGAGGTGGTATATAATGGTGTTGATGAACGGTTCTATTATGCTACTCCGGATCTATTCGTGAAAAAATACGGTCTTAAAGATTTTGTATTAGAAGTGGCTGCTATACATCCCAAGAAAAACCAATTAGCACTAATCACAGCGCTAATGAATAAAAAAGACATACCAATAGTATTCATAGGACCTGTTATTAACAAATATTACTACCAAAAATGCTTAAAACTTGCTGAGAAGAGAGGCAATGTTTACTTCTTGGGACAGATACCTCATGAGGATCCCTTGCTTGCTAGTGCGTATGCTGCAGCACGAGTTGCAGTGCTTCCAAGCTGGTTTGATGCACCAGGGCTTGTAGCGCTAGAAGCCGCTTTGGCAGGCACTCGAGTGGTCATTACAAACAGAGGTCCCATGAGGGAATATTTTAATGATCTCGTTTTTTACATTAACCCAAATGATTTAAACGATATTGAGGAGAAGGTATTATATGCTTATTATTCTTCAGTCGATACAACAATCCTACGAGAACATGTAAGGAGGAATTTTACATGGGATAATGTTCTCGAACCGCTTTTAAAAATTTATCGGAGAGTTCTAGAGGAATAGATTAATACTCTATAAGAAATATCTGTAAAAAATAAATATATTTTAATGGTGATTCATTCCCAACATATGGTGCAAACACCTAAGGCTTGGGATCGCTGAAAGCTAGTCTCAATGATTTTAAGCGCAGATAATATTTTTTAAAAGAGAATATTTACTTGTGGGGTTTTACGGCTTCTTTTAGCTGTGCTTTCTCAACGTCGATAGTG
>NZ_JBMFLX010000123.1:0-3771 GCF_049970975.1 Infirmifilum sp.
ATGTAGAATTATTATAGGAAGCCACAAATCAGAAATCGATGGCTCTATCACTTTTCAGGCTCGAGCTGCTTCATCATCGCTTGTTTTCCAGCTTGCTTGGATATTAGCTTTTCCCTATGATGTATGAAAAAGGATATTTCTTAGCCTGTTGTGAGTCAAAACGTGCCTATTCAGGTTGGCGTAGTAGGGAAACCCAACACCGGGAAATCTACTTTTTTCGCGGCAGCGACGCTTTTAGACGTTAAGAGAGCTCCTTATCCTTTCACAACTATAAACCCGAACATAGGGGTGGGATACGCGAAGCTGAAATGTGTATGTACGGAGCTTGGAGTAAAGGATAATCCTAGGAATTCTATATGCATTAACGGCTGGCGCTTTGCCCCCATTGAGCTGATAGACGTAGCTGGCCTTGTCCCAGGAGCATGGCAGGGTCGAGGTCTGGGAAACATGTTTCTTGACCATCTTAGGCGGGCCCCCGTCTTGTTGCATATTGTGGATTCGGCGGGGACTACGGATGAAGAGGGGAGGCCGGTTAAGCCGGGGACTCGCGATCCAGTCGAGGATGTTGCTTTTCTCGAGAAAGAGATATCAATGTGGATGTTCCAGATAATCAGTAAGGACTGGGAGAGGATTTCCAAGCTTATAGAGTTACAGAAGAAGTACGACGAGTTGTACACCCGCTTTAGCGGACTGGGAATCAAACCAGAGCTAGTATACGGGGTCTTAGAAGAGCTCGGTCTCCACTCTAAAAAGGCCACGGCATGGACCCAGGAGGATCTTCAGGCTTTAGTTGCTCTAGTTCGAGAAAAAGCTAAACCTATGGTCATCGTGGCAAACAAGGCAGACCTTGATACGGCTGAAGACAATATTAAAAGGATGAAAGAAGAGCTTGGGAATAAATACAGGATAGTACCGGCCAGTGCTGAAGCGGAACTGGCTCTCAAGAAGGCGGCAAAGGCAGGACTCATCGAGTATATTCCCGGTGAGAGTGATTTCCATGTAAAAGGGCCTCTAAAGCCTGAGCAGGAGAAGGCCTTAGAGTATATTCGCGAAAAGGTTCTCAAGCGCTGGGGTAGTACCGGAGTTCAAGCCGCTATAGACACGGCTGTTTTCGATGTTCTAGGGATGATAGCCGTTTTCCCCGTTGAAAACGAGAAAAAGTTCACGGACAGTCTAGGCAATGTACTGCCTGACGTATTCCTTGTTCCCAGGGACACGACTGCTAGAGGCTTTGCCTTCCTGATTCACACAGATCTTGGCGAGAGGTTTGTATCGGCGGTAGATGCGAGGACCGGAAGGCGTATCGGCGCTGATGAGAAACTCTCTCATCGAATGGTTATCAAGATAATAGCTCGTGCCTAGTCTGGGGATTCCTGTGCTTGTCGAGCTAGAAGGTGTCTACTACAGGTATCCTGATAGTAGTGACTGGGTATTAAAAAACATAAACTTCAAGGCGGGAGAGGGCGAGTTCATACTTATTCTAGGGCCCAGCGGTTGCGGGAAGAGCACGCTGGCGAGAGTCCTCAACGGGTTAATACCTAACTTTTACGGTGGTCTTTTAGATGGTAAGATCAATATAGTCGGGAATGATCCCAGGAAAGTTCCAACCTATGAAATGTCCAGGCATGTTGGTTTTGTCTTTCAGAACCCCGAGAACCAGCTGTTCTTCACAAACGTCGAACGCGAGGTGGCATTTGGCCTGGAGAACCTCGGATATCCTCCTGACGAGATTCGCAGAAAAGTCGTAAAAGTGTTGGAGGAATATGATCTCATGGAACTCAGGGAAAAGTCTCCCTTTGAGCTGAGCGGTGGACAGCAACAAAAGGTTGCACTGGCTTCGGTGATGGCCCTTGAGCCTCGCGTATTAATTCTCGATGAGCCTACGGCGAACCTCGACCCGCTGAGTGCGTTGAAGGTTCTGGGCCTAGTCAAGAAAAAAACCCTAGAGTCGAAGCTAGCAACACTTGTCATCGAGCATCGGCTTGAGATAGTTCTTCCTTTTGCAGAGAGAGTTGTGGTAATGGCTGAGGGTGAAATCGTCTACGACGGGGATCCTCTAGGAGCTCTCGAAAGGTATGGTTACCTCACGGGTAAACCTTTCATCATAAGGCTTATCGAGAGATTGGAAAAGGAAGGAATACAACTTAAGGCCAAGTCCCTGTCCCCTGAGGATGTTGCCGCTAGTCTGTTAGATATTCTAGAGAGGGGTGTGACGCGTGTCGGAGGTAATTAGAGTAGAAGATCTATATTTTGAGTATACTGAGGGGGTACAGGTTTTAAAAGGTATTAATCTCTCGATACGTGCCGGGGAATTCATAGCCATCATGGGAGAAAACGGTGCAGGTAAAACCACGCTGATAAAACACTTTAACGGTGTCTTGAAGCCTATAAGAGGAAGGGTACTCCTTAAAGGCAAGGATACGCGTCACCTCTCGGTAGCCGAGGCTTCAAAGATAGTAGGCTTAGTGTTCCAAAACCCGGATCACCAGCTTTTCAACGAGACTGTTTACGATGAGGTTGCGTTTGCGCTTAGAAACTTTGGATATCCAGAGGATATAATTGAGCGGCGTGTCGAATGGGCTTTGAAACTGATGGAGCTTTATAAGTACAAGGACAGGTCACCCTATACGCTGAGCGTTGGCGAGCGAAAACGTCTAGCGATTGCAGCGGTTCTGGCTTATGATCCCGAAGTATTGGTTCTAGACGAGCCGACTGCTGGACAGGACTATGTGCAAAAAGAGAAGATATCCGAGACTCTAAACCTCCTGAGAACCTTAGGAAAAACCATAGTCATCGTTACCCATGATGTCGAGTTTGTTGTCGAGCATGTTAACCGCATCGTTCTGATGTCTTCGGGTCGTATTATAGCATCGGGCCCCCCTTTAGAATTATTTAGGAATCCAGCGCTGCTGAGAGAGGCCCGCCTGCTCCCTCCACAGGCTGTGAGATTTTCAAGGTTTTTGACGAGTAGAGGAGTGCCAATCAAAGACTGTTTTAACATCGATGCATGTGTGCAAGAGCTTCTAGGTGGTTTGCGTGGAGGCTCTTAAGGCGTTTAAGTTTACCCGAAAGAACAGTGTTGTTGATAAATTAGATCCCAGGACAAGGTTCTTCGTGACTCTCCTGTTAGCAGCGCTTTCGCTCTTAACGCTTGAGGTGAAGCGTCAACTACTACTCTTAGTACTGGTCTTCATAATTTCAATTATTGCAAAAAGATTCTCCCTGCTTATAAAGGGGCTTAAAGGCGTCGTTCCTATTGCCGTTCTTATCTTTCTGCTAAACTGGATAACAGAACTATCTCAAGGCTTTGCCACACCCTTAGCTATGACTCTTCGTTTCCTAGTGCTTACATCCTCATTTTCCCTCTTTTTCCTAACAACTCCTCCCGATGATCTAGCTCTCGCCCTAGAACAGATGCATGTTCCACGTGATTATTCTCTCCTTGTAACGATGTCCTTCAGGTTTGTTCCGACTCTAGCACAAGATGTCCAACTTGTTTTGGACGCTCTCAGGAGTCGGGGGCTAGAGGTCGAGAAAGGTAAACTGAGAGACAGGGTGAAAAATTATGTTTACCTTATGGTACCCTTGGTGGTGTTCGAGGTTCGTCGAAGCCTAATGATAGCTGAAGCTTTAGAGGCGCGAGGGTTTGGTGCGAGAGTGAAACCTTCTCGAATGGTAACATTGAAATTCGCGAAGAGAGATGCTATTGCGTTAGCTTTGATTTTAGGCTTTACTGCAATATTTCTCTCTATGAAATAAAGCCGCCCTGCG
>NZ_JBMFLX010000124.1:0-3745 GCF_049970975.1 Infirmifilum sp.
TATAATGTATATTTTATGTGAAATTATTCTTTAAAACGCCGAGAACGGGAAAAGAGGTAATTATAGAGTAAGACTTGAATGTTCCGGTGCTTTTAAAGGCGCGGATTGGGGGCTTAATCGTTTTTCCTGTTTCGAGCATTCTGGCTAGAAGGTCTAGAGTGATGAGTAGTTTTTGGGTTTAAGATTAATTTGATAGATGTGGGGGAAGGCTTGGAAAGATCAAAGGGTTGGAGTTATTTTTTTCTTGAGGAATAGCGGAAGGCTATGATAGTAGCAATCGTAATTAAGATCGTAATTAAAGTGATTAAGGATATAAGTGAAAATAATCCTGTATAGTCGATTTTCCAGAATACTCTCAGGTTCCTAGGTCTATCTACTTTGAGTAGGATTAGACTCATATTGAGAAATTCATCTTCTTTGGTAATTCCCTCTACTCTATCAATTACATATCGTACGAGGGGATCTCCCTGTATTTTTGGTGCAATTAATCTAATGGCAGCTACGCTTCCATAGTCATACCAACCTGCTCCCGATATTTGTCCAATATTGGTTTCTATGCTAACGTAGTATTGTTTTTTCCAACGGGCTTCCACGTTCTTTGGACTATCGACTTTTAATTCGAGGCGTGTCTCATTCGAGAGTAAATTACCGTCCTCGTACCATCCTTCGAAAACAACGCGTGTTCCATTCCCTACAAGGAATTCAGGAACGGGGATAGTTAGGGAGGCAAGACTACCGGCTTTATACCATCCTGTTCCGTTTATTGATCCATATGGCGTCGATGCGTTGACGTGGAATTCTTTTGAGTAGAGCGCTGTCAAATTTATGGGTGAATCTAGTTTTAAGCTTAGATTCGCCGCGATATGCTCCCAGCCGTGCCTTTCACCCTCTATTATCCATCTCTCAAACTTATAGCGTGTTCCTTGGTCTAAGTTAAGGATCATTTGGGCTTGAAATTCATAAAATTTATTCCTTTCTAGAATTAATAAGGTTGGGTTTAGAAGACTTATAGAAGATTTATTTACAACTAAAACCATCCCGCCGGGCTGGGTTGATAAATACACGGGCACTCTCCTCTCTGTGAGACGCAGCAATATGATATCGTTAGGATTTAGAGTAATATTTGTTATAAAATCGTTTGACGCTTTTCCAACGAATCTGGCACCTCCTAGCCGTTCTTCTATTACAAATGCTTGTGTTAGATTGTATTTGGATGGATCTATTCGTAACTTTATTTCCACGCTTTCATCTCCGATGTTCACAAAGACAAAGCCTATTTCACCCATAGAATTCTTCCACGCTGAATGTAGTATGGCTGGTGTTACGGTTTCCTTTAGCTCAGTGGGGGAGAGATGCCATGAAGGGTTCTTGATTCTGATAACGGGTGCTGTAAAATTAAGAGGGGTTATCATCTCGCCATAAACCAAGAAGTCTTTTGCTATATTATATCTAAAAGTAGTTGCCCTTTTAAAGAAAAGGACGATCGGATTTATTTTTATTAACTTTGACATTCGCTCACCAAGTGACGGTAGCCTTATTTCTAATGGTTCTCCCCACACGAGGGAAGTCGCGAGCGCCTTGATAGAATATGATATCTCGCTTGAGCTCATGCTCCATCCGTGGACATAATGTCCCCATGAAGAGATGTACTTATGATAGACGTATTGGAATAGTGGGATTGCTTCACTACCAGTAATTTGCCAGAACCAGTGTGTTGCGTAAAGTTCAGCAACGTTGCCTCGGGAGTAAAACCTATCAAGGAATGGTATGTATAATTCACAGATCTCCTCCGATGAGAAGACAACTTCAGGGTTTATCTTTTTGGCTTCCTCTCGAATCTCTTTAAAGAGTTCTTTAAAAGCTTCGAACCACCACTTACCGTAGCCTTTAGGGTGGTTATGGTTTTCGTGGACGCAAGGATAGGGTGGGTCTATAAGACTTCCATCAAGATGCACGTGATCGACTCCATGCCTGACTAGTGTGAGAGCGATTTCCTTAACGTAGCTCCTCCATTCCGTAGAAGCTGGACACATTAATCCCTCCAGTGTTCTATCCTTTAGCTTTATCGCGTACTTTCTCATTTCCTTATAGGCTTCCAGCTCGGGTGAAAAGTAGTTTGTAGAGATGAACACTGATACTTTACCTCCGGCTCTGTGAACACCATCAATCATACTATCGAATGCATCCCAGCCCTCAATTGGTGGGAAGTAGTCGGGTATTAGGGTAAATGTCCCATGTTTTTCCCAACCCCACACTTGCATTATTACTGGCATTCCAAGAGTTTTGATTGAGTCTTCAGCTAACAAAGGAACTGTATAGAAAGGAATTTGACTAGCCCATCCTTCAGAACCAGGTGTATATAAGGATGTTGAATGTATCGCCGATGTCTCAAGGAACCATGAAGGAGTCGAGCGCTTTAAGGCCTCGACACACCACCATTGATTCTCGGCCCAGCTCTTGTAGATTTCGGCAGCGACATGCCAGTCCCCGAGAAATACGCCGACGATAACGCTGTAAGTCAGGTTAAGCGATTTTTCGCCGTAAGGCTGGTAGTGTGTCACAGCCATATTCCAGTCATTCATGCTGAATCTATACACCGAGAAACCCTTGACATTGCCCTCTGTGTCATTTGTAGCTAGGTACAGGCCTCCCAGGTGTATGTTGTAAAATGCCATGAATTGCATTGAGACCCAACCGCTAGGATATAATTGCCAGGGTATCCCAGGTTGAACTGGCAAATTCTTCCATGGATTACGCATGAGAAGTCCGGTTAGTGAAGGATATACCAGGAAATCATCTTCTCCGTTATCTCCTATATATGTTAGTCCAGAAATTATAGGAAAGGTGATGGAGTTTATGTCGATATCGTACTCACTGCTTGTGGCCTCGATTCTCCAGTAAGTCAATGGCGAATTATCTAGGATCGTTATGGAGGCCTTCACGTGTATATCGAGAAGTCTCTCTCTTGGAACATTGTCGCCACCTCGAAATCCATTCCATGTCATTATTAGGATTTTACCCCCCGGAGTAGACATGATTTTATAGGAGAAATCTATCGCCATGAATGTGTGTGTTCCGCTGGGACTTATATAGAAAAGAACATGAGGACCTTTTTTAAATTCAGGAAGAAACGACACGTCACTCAATTTATTTTTAATTTGAGCTATTCCTCCTTTATCTTTCTTATCAAATTTTATCTCGATAAAATTGTTTCCTATTAAGATCCAATCCCCATAGTCATATGCGTAAGAACCACCTTGACTCTTTTCAAACTGTGCAGAGGTAAGTGTGACATTAATTAGAAGAACAAGGATCAGATACCATATACAAATTTTTTTATAAAAAATTCTAATTCTTTTACTAGGATGCGGTCTTTTCACTCTAGGAGCTCCGACTATCCTACTTTCGTCATTCATCTTGACGGCCCCGCCCAAATGATCATTACTTAACTTATCGAAAACACACCTATGACCTACAATATCTAAATGAACTTTATCAGTGGAAAAAACTTTTGCCATACATTTTTTATTTTTCAAAAGCAGTTTATTTAATATTTTTCTAAAATATCTAGAGAGTTAATCTTCCTATAATTCGCAGTCATTTCAGAGTAGCATTAGTCACAAATCTCTCAACATACATGTTTTCAGCATGTTTGAACCTGGGTCAGAATACGTCGAGTGGGTGAGACGTGATGGATCATTACGGTTTAGTGTGTGAGGCATAGCTTACAGGTGCTTTTTCTCAT
>NZ_JBMFLX010000125.1:0-3728 GCF_049970975.1 Infirmifilum sp.
GCCCGGGAGGCGGAGGTCTTAGCGAGCTTCTTCAGATAATCGGCGATATCTAGGCATGTCCCGGTAGGATGGGTCGTGAGCGTGTTGCGCGAATACCAATTTGGACAGACTAGTTTACGGACATATCCCCAATGATGGCGGACTGTCCGTTTTGCTGGACAGACATATAGCCTTGGCCGGCGTGGTAGGTTTATGGGTGGAGGAGGGGTTAATTGAGTGTTTTCTGTGAGACACGGCGCGGATAATATCTTCGAGGAGATTCAGAGGGAGTGGTTTGATATCGCAGTAAGTCGCGTGGGTTCTACTCTGGACAACCTATTAGGGTTGGTTTCGGAGCTTTTGTTTATAGAGCCGGGTCAGTTCTTGTGGGAGTTCCTCCAGAACGCTGAAGACGCCGGTCTAGAGTTGGGAAGGCATGGGCGCACATTTGAGGTCACGCTATACGGGGATAAGGTAGTCATAGAACACGATAGCAAGCCCTTCACAGAAGAAGACGTCAGGAACCTGTGCTTCACGATATCGTCCAAGAAACCCAGTAGGGGGTACAAGGGCTACATAGGTCTGGGCTTTAAGTCCGTGTTCAAAATCTCGGACCACGTTGAAGTCTACTCCGGCGACTACTCCTTCATGTTCTCGGAAAAGTGGTGGCGGGAAAATGAGGACTATCTGAGGAGGAAGGGGCTCGAGCTAAGGCGCATGGAAGTGCTGTGGCGTGTAGTGCCGATACCGATAAGACGCGAACAGCACATCCCACCCGGAAAGACGAGGTTTGTAATTTACTTCAAAGACCCACGGGAGGGCTACGAGGCAGTCGCTAAAGCCCTCGACGAGCTGAGACCGCACTTGTTCCTGTTCCTGGAGTACGTCAATAGAGTTGTTGTCGAGGATAAAGTCCGCTCAATTAGGAAGAGCATTGAATGGTCTTTTGAAGACGTCGGGGAGTTCGATGGCGTGAAAATCGAGAAGGTCAGAGTAAACGTTGCGGAGGGAAAAATGAAAGACAACGTTGTGGAAAACTTGAAAACAACCGTAAGCAAATTCCTGCTCTTCAGAAAGGAAGTGGAAGTTCCCAGGGACATCAAAGAAGACCCCGTCACGCAGCGAGCTAAGAGAGGTGATGTCGTTAAGAGGGAAATCGCAGTAGCTTTCGCCCTAGACCCGCGTACGGAAGACCTCACCCCCGTCGAGGAGGGACAGTTCTGGGGTGTGTACTCGTTCATGCCCCTACACGAAGCTAGTACGGGGCTGAAGTTCCTAATCCAGGGGGACTTCATCGTCCAGCCCGGTAGGAGGCAGGTCAATTATGAGGCCAAGTGGAACCACTGGCTATTCCAAGAAGTAGCACGACTCATTAAGCACGTCATTAAGTACTTGGCCGAGAAATACACGGGCTCGTACTTAGCCGTTCTCGACTATAAAGAGGTCGAGGACCCTGTCTACGTGAGGCTGATCAAGCCGTACGTGGTCAGGGTCCTGGAAGAAGAGCTCGCAGACCCCGAGGTCGTGTGCGTGAAGGGTCATAAAGTCAGGCTGAGCCAGGCCATGATATACGGTGATATCACAGCTGAGCTCATGAGGGAAGGCCTCCTCGACGAAGACGAGGTGCTGAAAATTCACGGCAAGCACTTAATACCCTACAACGACGACAGGATACCCCGCCGCCTCAAGGACAGAGCTAAAACGATGTCGCTAGAAGACCTGCTGAACCGGCGCTTGCTCGAGAACAAGGCAAAAAGCGACCTAGGCAAGGCTTTGGAGTATTTAAGAAAAACATACGAGCTTATCAGGCGTCACAACCACCCTCTCCCCCCGGAAGAATACAGGCTTGTAATTACTCGCGGTGGTGCTATAAAGCGCGCGAAGGACACGTACATAGCCAAGATACCTGACGAAGTCTCCAGGCTTATGGAGCGCTTCCCCGAAATTAGGGAGTACATTGACAGGCTCGACTTTGTCCACGACGAGCTAGCCAGGTACTTGGGGACGGATTACTTAAAGCAGCTGGGCGTTAAAGAAGTCGTCTTTACGGATGTATGTAGAGAAGTTTTGTTACCGAGGATTTACGTTAAAGAAGGTGCCACCCCACCGAATAAGGAAGAGCTCCTGCTTATCACGACCATCTGCAAGTACTACGTTATTCCGGAGAGGCCTGTGTGGGTGCTGACTTTAGGAGGGCACGTGAGGCCCTCAAACGAGGTCTACTACCCAGATCCAAGATACTTACCCCCCGAGAGGTTTGGGAAGCTGGGTATAGAATTCGTCGACCTAAGGGAATACCTCAAACAAGACCCCGTTGAAGACAAGCTGAGAGCATTCTTCGAGTTAGCAGGTGTTAAGGGTCTTAAGCGATGCGAGTACTACGGCGGTTACAGCGACCCTCCCCTAGCACCTCACCCTGATTACAAAGAACTGGTCGCCAAGCTACTGGATCTGATAAATAACTCTGGAAAAGATGAGAACGTCGAATACATCCGCATGCTCAAGCAGCTATACGAGGTCCTGAAGCCGTGCTGGGGGAAGCAGATTCTTCGGGTTAAGGTTCTGAGCGACCAGGGCCAGCTGGTGGACTCTACCGAGTGCCTGCTACACGACGAGTACGCCGCAGAGGAGAAGTGGACAAAGTGGAGGGATCAGGGCTTTGAGGTAGGCCCCTTCGTATCGCCGAGCTACAACGACGACCCGAGGAATGTTGCGAGCTGGCGCGACTTCTTTGTCAGGGTGCTAGGAGTAAAGGATAAGGCCCCGAGCGAGACCGTCGAGAGGTTTGCTCTGTGGTTTGCCGAGAAGAAACTTAAAGAGAGAGGCTACGAGGTCTACGCCCGAGAGGGTAAAGGCTACGACTTGTTGGTCAAAAGAGGTGATGAAGTCGTTTACGTGGAGGTGAAAGGCAGAAGCAGAGAGGGCGAGGTGGAGCTGACCGAGAAGGAGGTTAAGACCGCCCACAACTATGGGGATAGATACTGGCTTGTCGTGGTATACAACATACCCAATGATCCCAAAGCTTATTTAGTCAAGAACCCGATATCCCACCTAGGCAAGATCAGCTTTTCGGCCGAGGACATTAAGAAGAGGGGTGAGCAATTGTAGTGAGCGATGAAGAGCTCGCTAGGATAAAAGAACTCTTCGTAAAGTACCTGCGAGAAGAGAGCGTTGAGAGGATACTCGCCCTATATTACGCTTACGCGCACTCAGAGTACGGGTGTCCCGGAAAGGCGCCTCAGCTTTTGTGGTTGAAGTTTGGCTCGACGACGCCCCTGGAAGACGTCAACGGGGACTTGGCGAGCATAAACATACGGGTAGCGCCGGACACCAGGATAGCGAGTTTCTTGGCCTCGCTGATAAGAGCTCACGCAATAAACCTATTGGTCAGGGATGCCTTAAGAGCCCTGGACTCGGCCGAGTACAGGGCTAGGAAGGTGATGTCAATACTGTTGCTGGTACACGAGAGACTGGGCAAGGCTTTTATGGAGCGCATAGTTCGCAACATCCGGGAGTTTTACGAGCTTTACGTGCTCTTTACAGGCGAGGCGCTTGGAGCCGAGTACTGGAAAGACGTAGTTGTGAGAGCGTTAGCCCGAGCTCACATAGTAGACGAAGCAAATGAGCTTTTGGTCTGCTGGACTCCATGGTGGAGCGATGTTCTTAAGGGCCTTGAGGATAGACTACCAAGAGTGAAAATAGAGTTCGAAACGCCACCGGTGAGACCCGCGTAGATTAAGAGATCGCCT
>NZ_JBMFLX010000126.1:0-3719 GCF_049970975.1 Infirmifilum sp.
TGCGTTTCGGCGTCTTCTGGAGGCTCAGGCCTGAGGAGAGGGTACTTCTCTTCCTCGCGAGGAGGCTCCGCGCGATCAGGAGCTCCCTCTTGGGGGAGCTGGTCGTGAGGGTGCTGGAGAGGGCTTGGCCCGAGAAGGCACGGGTGCTCCGGGCGCTCGAGGTGGGCCTCGCACTGGAGATCAGGGCGCTCGCGACAGCGCAGATCCTCCTCGCTCTGGGACGCAGATTCGCACCCACCCTAGGCCCCTCTTACTCCATCACTCCAAACTCTGCGGGGTGACCATATGCACCTACAGTTGCTTTCGGGCAAGGAAATCGAGGAACTCAGGCTCTCCTCTATCCTCGTGACTGGAGGAGCCGGCTTCATAGGCAGCAACCTGGTTGAAGATCTGATCAAACTGGGTGTCACGAGAATCTTCGTAATAGATAATTTAATTCTAGAAAAAATAGGAGGTGTTCAAAGAGGCTTGCAATCTCTTACCCGCTTTAAAGATAAGTTTACAATGATAATTGGAGATGTTACTAATTACGGCTTTATGAAAGAGTTCTTTAAACGGGAGGAAATAGATATCGTGTTCAACTTGGCGATACTACCCTTACCCTTAGCCCTGCGGAGGCCTAAATTCGTATTCGATCAGAACGTGAAGATAGCCTCCACTCTAGCAGAGCTGCAAAGGCGCGACCTCTTCAGGACCCTCGTGCACTTCTCCTCCTCAGAAGCTTACGGATCTGCGGTGCGGGTGCCTATGAGCGAGGAGCACCCCCTGCAGCCGTCCACATCCTACGGCGCAAGCAAGGCCGCCCAGGATCTTCTCCTGCTCTCCTATCACAAGAACTTCGGCACCGATGTGAGGATAATTAGGCCTTTCAACAACATTGGTCCAAGCCAAAACGATTTTGCATACTCCGCAGTCGTTCCTAGGACTATAAGGAGGATTTTAAGCGGGAAAAAGCCAGTGATATACGGGGATGGTCTTCAGACCAGAGACTTTATATACGTCAAGGATACATGCGAAGCTGCGATGAAGATAGCTATGAGTGAGTCGCTCAAGGGGCAAGTGCTGAACATCGCGAGTGGCAGGGAAACCACAATCAGGGATCTGATACACACGATCTGCAGGTTGATGGGTTACACTGGGGAGATTCTGTACCGCCCGCCGCGTCCCGGAGACGTGAGGAGGCACTTCGCCGACATCACGAAAGCTAGAAAGCTCCTAGGGTTTGAGCCGAAAACCAGCTTGGAGGAGGCGCTAAGGATAATCATATACTGGTACAAGAGCATATACTACTCGGAGAGGCAGTAGGGCATGCGCTACAGGTACCCGCTCATCAAGCCGAGTCTGGGCAGAGAGGAGCTCGAAGAGCTCAAGAAGGTCTTCTTGAGCGGATGGCTCACCCAGGGGCCGTACGTGAAGGAGTTCGAAAGGAGAGTAGCGGAGTACGTGGGGGCAAAGCACGCCTTGGCGGTTACATCCTGCACCACGGCCCTTTACCTGACCCTCAAGGCACTGGGAGTGAAGAGCGGCGGTAAGGTAGTTGTCCCGGATTTCACTTTCCCGGCTACGGCTAACGCCGCCGTAGAATTAGGTGCGAGACCGATACTTGTAGACGTGAACGAGGAGGGGGCGCTTGACCCTCAGGAGCTAAGGAGGATCCTCTCCGAAAACAAAGATGTCAAGGCCGTAATAGTAGTTCATCCCTTCGGGCACGCACTGAACATCGAGGTATACAAGGAGGTTATTGAAGAGGCGGGTCTAAACATCCCGGTAATAGAGGACGCCGCTACAGCGCTGGGGAGCACCTGCAACGGCCGCTTTGCGGGGAACATGGGCGACTTCGGATGCTACAGCTTTCACCCCAGAAAGCTGGTGACGACAGGGGAGGGGGGGATGATAGTGCTAAATGACGATGTGTACGCAGAGAAGCTGAGGATTTTGAGAGATCATGGCAGAAACATGCAGGGGGTTTTCGTCGAGAACTCCCTTAACTTCAGGATGAGCGATATTCAGGCGGCAATAGGCATAGTCCAGCTTAGAAGGCTGGAGAGCACAATAGAGCAGAGGAGGAGATTGGCAGAGCTTTACCACAGAATGTTAAATGATCTTCTCCCGCAAGTTAGACCCTTTAAGGAGAAGAAGGGCTGCCGCTCCACGTATCAATCTTATGTAATCCGACTGCCAGATAAACTTGCCAAATACCAGCGGCGTATTATAAACCAGGTGAAAGAGAAGTTTAGAGTAGAGGTACAAATAGGCACGTATGCCCTCCACATGGAACCCGCCTTTCGCAAGTTCGTGGCAGACGATTCAAGACTTCGGACGTCAGAGACTCTTAGGAGAACAACGCTGACCCTGCCTCTCTATGAGGGTCTAAAAGAGGAGGACATAGAGTACATAGTTAACGCTTTGGCAACAATTTACAAATCACTGGAGTGATTGCTATGAAACCAGAGGTTTCAAAAGACAAGGTAAAAGCTAGATTCATCGGCACGGGAACATTAATCTTAGGGGACGTCACGGTTGAAGAAGGCGTATGGATAGGCTACTACTGCCTGCTTGACGGCCTTAACGCCCCCTTGATAATAAAGAGGAACGCAGTGATAGCCAGCTTTGCAGCCATATACACCCACAATACTATGTGGAGGGACATAGGGTTGGGGGAGAAAATCATCGCAAAAGTTATAATTGGGGAAAACACGCACATCGGTCACGGAGCGGTCATAGTTCCGAAGCGTAACAGTGAATTGATAATAGGTGATCACGTTATAGTGCAAGCTAACGCAGTTGTTTCATCAAGCATACCGCCCTGGCACATCTACACCAGGACGGGCGAGATAAAGCCTATTAAGCGTGAACTAATCCAAACTTTTGGATCAGGTTCAACTGGGGCTTAAATAATGCATCAAAAAGTTGAGAGAAGGAATTTACAAGTGCTATTCCTTTCTTCATCTATTCATCCTTTCATAGAAGAGCTTGCAAGGCATCTGATAAAACATCACGTCAAAACTATATTGATCAGTACGAAAATTATAAATATTAGAACTCTTAAGTCAACGTCATCTATCAAATGGTCTGTGATGCTTTTGATTAAGGTTGCCGCCTATAATCCACGGCTCCTTTTTCGCTTATTAACGTCGACGTTGAAATACTTTCCTTCGTCTCCCAAGCGTCTTTTGACAATGATTTATTACTGGGGTATAGCGGGTTTTATCTACCGTCTGTACGCTCGGCACCGCTTTGATATTGTTCACGCTTTCTGGACTTATCCCGCGGGCATAGCTTCCGTGATCGCTGGGAGCGCCGTGAGGAGGCCCGTGGTGGTTTCGATACTCGGGTACGACGTGGTGGGGGAGCGAACTCTAAGGTATGGGTTCTTCAGGGAGGTTTCCAGGCTTGCCGTGGAACACGCCGATGCGGCTATAATTTCCGAGGAGTACTACTATGTTGCTTTGAGAAGGGTGTTGGGCGTCGAGCGCGCCAGAGTGCGTGTCATACCTGTGGGCGTGGATACTTCGAGGTTCAGCCCTGAGGTGTCCGGGAGGCACGTGAGAGAGAAGCTGGGCATATCCGACTCGGAGGTGGTTGTCTCCTTCGCCCCCCATCTTAGAGATCCTTACGGTCCTGAGGATTTTCTGCGCGTAGCTTTGATCGTATCTAGGCATGCCCCCCATACCGTCTTCGTATTTATGGGTGAAGGTCCCCTAAGTGAAAAATTAAAG
>NZ_JBMFLX010000127.1:0-3687 GCF_049970975.1 Infirmifilum sp.
GGTTAACCGGGATGGTGTCTTAATGGCAGCTTAACACCTGAAGTTTATTTCGTAAAAGAGCCTGGGAAAAACGTATAGTTGCACTGCAAGTCCTGCTCGTCGCGTCAACCGGAGTATGTTCTCCAGAATTCTATCTAGCACCGAGAAAGGTTTAATATTTAATGTAACCATGGGAAAATTGATTGTCGTGAAAGGTGTTCTACTCCACGGGGGCCTGGGGACAAGGCTCAGGCCTTTAACGCATACGGGTCCCAAGCAGCTCATAAAGGTCGCTGGTAAGCCTGTCTCTCAGTGGGTCCTTGAAGACTTCAAGGGGGCCGGCATCGACGAGGTTGCAGTTATCCTGGGGGGAGTAGCTCCGGAGCGCGTCGTGGAGTACTATGGTGACGGCTCAGCTCTGGGTTTGAAGATAACGTATATCTACCAGGGGTATCCTTACGGGCTGGCTCACGCCGTCTCTGTTGCCCGGGACTATGTAGGCGATGAAGAGTTCGTGGTGTACCTTGGCGACAACCTCATATTGGAGGGTATAAAGAAATTCGTTGAGAAATTCTCTGATAGCGATGCTGACGCGATGATCCTCTTGGCAGAGGTTGAAGACCCTAGGCGATTCGGAGTGGCGAAGTTTGACTCATCGGGCCGGCTTGTAGGTCTTGTGGAAAAGCCTAAAGAGCCGCCAAGCAAATATGCTCTAGTCGGAGTATACTTCTTCAGGGGGCAAGGAGTTTTCAAGGTCATCGAGAAGCTGAGGCCCAGCTGGCGCGGAGAGCTAGAGATAACTGATGCGCTCCAAGGAATGCTTGAGGCGGGATTCAAGGTAGACTATGGGATTATCGGAGGATGGTGGAAGGATACCGGTACGCCTAAGGATATCCTGGAGGCTAACAGGCTGCTCCTAGACCAGAAAGTCAGAGAGGCGTTGATAGAGGGGAATGTTGAGGACAGTAGCGTCGAGGGGAGGGTTATAGTCGAGGAAAACTCCGTGATCCGCAACAGCGTGATAAGGGGGCCTGCATTCATAGGCTCGGGGAGTATAGTAGAGAACTCCTACATAGGCCCCTATACGAGCATAGGGATAAACTGCAGGATACAGGGAGTCGAGATCGAGAACAGCGTGCTTATGGACAACGTGACGATCACAAGCCTAGACTACAGGCTGGTTGACAGCATTATAGGCTCAGGGGGAGTGATAAGAAAGAACTCTAACAGACCTAGAGGTCTAAGACTCTTCCTCGGCGAGATGGGGGTCGTCGAGCTATGAGGTTCCTAGTCACGGGAGGAGCAGGGTTCATGGGCTCAAACTTCGTCCGGTTCCTACTGGGTAAGCTTGACGACGCGGAGGTTCTAGTCTACGACAAGTTCACATACGCTGGGCGCCTCGAGAACCTTGAGGGTCTAGACTCTTCCCGGCTTAGGCTAGTCAGGGGAGACATATGTGATAGTGATCGGGTCGAGAAGACGATCTCAGAGTTCGAGCCAGACGTAATTGTTAACTTTGCCGCCGAGACCCACGTTGATAGAAGTATTGTCGACGCATACCCCTTCATCGAGACAAACGTCAAGGGTGTACACGTCCTACTCGAAGCCTCCCGTAGACTCGACGTAAAACTCCTAGTTCACATCTCGACTGACGAGGTTTACGGCGACGTCGCAGAGCCTGTAGATGAGGCGGCGCCTTTTAGGCCGAGTAGCCCCTACTCCGCAAGCAAGGCTGCGGGCGACTTGTTCTGCCAAGCCTACTGGAGAACATATGGTCTCCCCGTCAGAATAGTTAGACCCTCAAACAATTTTGGGCCCTACCAGTTTCCCGAAAAGCTCATCCCCAAAACAATACTAAGGGCGAGCCTAAACCTCCCCATACCCGTGTACGGAGACGGCTCCCAGAGGAGAGACTGGCTCTTCGTAGAGGACTTTTCGAGAGGCCTCTACACAGTAATAGTGAGCGGGAGAAACGGCGAAGCATACAACCTCCCCGGCTTCAACGAAAAGACAAACATAGAAGTCGTAAAGGACATCCTACACGCCCTCGGAAAGCCTGAAAGCCTCATAAGATTCGTCCCCGACAGGCCGGGACACGACTACCGCTACGCCATGAAAGGCGAGAAAGTGCTTACGCTAGGCTGGAAACCCACGGTGGGCTGGGGGGAAGGCCTAAAGAGGACGATCCAGTGGTATCTTTCAAACGAGTGGTGGTGGCGCCCCCTCGTTAGCGACAAGTTTTTCTCATCAGATACTCCCTGGGGTGGTCAGAAATGAAAGTGATAGTGACCGGTGGGAGCGGGCAGCTGGGCAGAGAAGTCGTGAAACATCTTCTCGCAAGGGGCCACCAGGTCGTGGCCATCCACCACTCACGAGAACCCTTAAACATGCATGGAGTCAAATGGGTTAGACTAGACCTCTCCAATGGGTATCTCTTCGAGGACCTAGTCTGGAAGGAAAAACCGCACACTATAATACACTGCGCCGCCATGACAGACGTAGACGCATGCGAGGTAGACAAGCCTAGAGCCTGGCGGGTTAACGTTGAAGCCACACGCAGCGTCGTTAGAGCGGCTAGAGCGGTTAACGCGCATATAATCTACGTCTCCACAGACTATGTCTTTGACGGCGAGAAGGGGATGTATAAGGAGGCAGACACTCCTTCACCCATAAACTTCTACGGGTTAACCAAGCTCATCGGGGAGGAACTCGTAAAGTCCAGCGACGTCCTCTACACTATAATCAGGCCCAGCGCGATCTTCGGATCCTCAGCTGGGAAAAAAGGATTCGCAGAATATGTGGTAGAGAGACTGAGCACAGGGCAAGAGGTCAGAGCCCTAGTAGACCAGTACGTCTCCCCCACCTACAACGTCTTCCTGGGGGAGGCAATAGTAAAGATAGCAGAGATCAAACCCCTTGGCGTGCTACACGTTGCCGGCGACAGGATGAGCAGGTACGAGTTCGCCCTCAAAATAGCTGAGGCTTTAGGGGCCCCAAAGACACTCGTCAAGGAGGCCAGGACACAAGAAATGTCCTGGACCGCAAGGAGACCTAGAGACTCGAGCCTCGACACCTCCAAGGCCAGGGCCCTACTGGGGGAATTCCACGACACAGAAAAAGCAATAAAGCTCTTCGTGGAGGAATCGATGAGGTCGAAATAAATGGTTATAAAAACGGTAAGGGAACTCCCCTTACCAGGGGTTAAAATAGCAGACCTTGAGAGATCTGTAGACGAGAGAGGGCTATTCCACGAACTAATACGCGGGGACTGGAGCCAGCTACTCGAGGGAGACCAGATACTCCAGGCCAACCTAAGCGTGACATTCCCAGGAATAATTAGAGCCTGGCACAGACACCTACGCGGGCAAAACGACTACTTCTTCGTAGCTCGAGGCTACGCGAAGATATGCGCCTACGACGACTCGACAAGACACCTAGTCGAAGCCGTGCTCAGCGGGGAAAAACCCCAAATCCTACGAGTCCCCGGCCACTACTGGCACGGGTTCAAAGCCCTAGGCACCGAGCCAGTCTACCTAGTATACTTCGTCAACAAGCTCTACGACTACCAGACCCCCGATGAGGAGAGGAGGCCCTGGAACGACCCCACAATAACCCCACTCAAGATAAACGGAAGAACAGACGACCCCAGAGCCGGAAAACCATGGGACTGGTTCCACCCACCGCACAGGTAGTCTTCTGAACCTCTCG
>NZ_JBMFLX010000128.1:0-3661 GCF_049970975.1 Infirmifilum sp.
CTTAAAGCCCCAGTCCAGCCCGCCCGCGCCAGAGAAGAGCGACACTGCTCTAAATTGCACCATCAACCCATCAGTTTTATTATCGCGTGGTTAGGTTTTTAAGTTTATATACGATATTGTTAGTGATGGGCTCAAAAATATTCGATGAGTTACACTCTCTTTCAGACTGGCTTCTCAACGTCGAGGCTAAGATCAGGGACGCTGTAACTAGGGTTCAGCTGGATCTCGCCAACGGTAAGCTAAGTGAGTACGCGACGCGTGAGAGTCGCTCCGAGGCATTTGATTATCTAAGTGATATCCGCTACGTCGAAGCTAACTACAACACAGTCGTAAGAACGGTTAGGGAGGCAGGGCTGGACGGGAGGGAGATTGATGAGGCCACCGGGGAACTCGAGCGGGTTGCCCAAGAGCTTAGTAACATCACCAGTGCCGGAGAAAAGGTGCTCCGGGAGGTCACTAAATACTACGGGTGTTCAGCAATCAATACGTCGGTGGATCAGCCATCTATCGTCGCTAACTGCTCAGGTGGATCCTGCACCACGATACCTCATAGCGCGTTAGAGATAGTAAAGAGCGCCTACTACAGGGGGGGCGAGGTAGCGAGGAGTGCTTTTAGAGCCCTCAGCATGCTTCGCGACGTCACAGGTAACACGTCGGAGGGCACCAACGACATTCTCGCAGAGCGCATTAAATTTGCCGAGTTAGCTATGTGGGGTCTCACTATTCATAGAGGGCGTATAATTGAGTACCCGGACACCGCTAAGTGGGCGGAGTATGAGAGCGCTAGGGCGTTCGCTGAGGCTACTGAGGAGGCCAAGCTAGCCCTTGAGCATATCTGCGAGAGCACCTCGAAGATCGAGCGACTCTATATCGATCTTAAACAAGCGTCGGCGGAAAAGCTCTCGTCGTCTATTAAAGCGCTTGAAGAGTACGCTAGGGTGGCGTGCGACCTGAAGGATCTCATGCCAATGGTCGCCGTTCTCGACAGGGAGAGTGGTTGCTTCTCGGTCTCCCTTGGTGTGAGAGCATCCGAAAAGTACGTCGAGGCGTTTAGGAGGGCTAGGGCGCTGACCGGTAGGCCGGTCGGCTGGTTCATTCCTAACTGGGATCGGAAGGAGGATCTAAATCCCACAGCTGTGATGAACGACGTCGCCAGCTTCATCCACGTCTACGCAGAGGAGCTAAGGAAGGTGACTAGTAACGACAGGATGGAGGGTCACTGCATACTCGGTGAGGGCGACAAGCTGGTCGAGGAAGTCTGCAGGGAGTGGAGCAGGGCGGTCGACGAGTTTATGAGTGACTACGCCGAGGAGGACTACCCTCGACTCTTCGGCTATGTTACTGGTAAGAGGCTGTACATGAGGGTCGGTAGCATGGCAGAGCACTCCACGGTCGTGGAGAGGCTGAACGGGAAGGCCAGGGTTGAGTACTATGACTTCGACAGGGACGTGAGGGAGGAGATGTCAGGCCTACTCTCCGAGTTTGCCGGTTGTGCGTGCGAGGATTTACCGACTGCCGGGAAGCTCGAGTGCACCTGTCCGCTTAGCAACGAGGATCATGCGAGGCGGATCGGCGCGGTCGTCGCTAGAGCCACAAGCATGGACATCAGGTTCATGAAGAGGGGCAGGGAAACTCAACGCAAGGCGGAGAGGGAGAAGCTGAAGGCTTTCCTTGGCGATCGCCTAGTTACGGTATCAGCACATTGAAAAGAACTACCAACTTCTTCGTGTGTAGGCTCGGGTAGTGTTTGTGGTCTATTGATCATGCTCTTTGATCTCATCGAAACGATTTAATAGTTATAATGACGCTTTAACTATTGTGATTGAGGCGCAGGAAAGTACTAGGTGGTTAACGGCTAGGGATATTTCTTCACAGGCTGAACGCGTCATTAATGCTGTCCGCAAGGTAAAGGACGAGTCCCGCTCGGGTAAAACTACTGTTTATCTAACAAACGAGACGGTTCACCACGTAAGTGAATTTCTTTATAAAATGAGGGAAATATCGAATGTACATCATCTTGTATCTGAAGCCATTCGAGAATTAAGTTCATCGTTTAAAGAACAATCTACTACCGAGTTTTTACTCAATATGACTGGTGCAAGTGAGTTCTACAAAACGTTGAGGTCAACTAATGAACAATTCTTGGAACTATATCAATCAATTATGGATAAAATGGGCGGTGCTACGCATAGTTTTACCGACGTTAAAGGAGTGATAGTCTGTGAAGAAAAAGGGAGGCCTGTTGACCCTATACCCCTCGTTGAGGGTATTAAAAGTGATGTTTCATCCGTCGTAAATACTGCAAGTCAGCTTGCCGGGAAGCTCAGTGACACTCTAGAGGAGTGTAAAAAGGCGGAGAAAGAGCTGAAATCAATATTGATTCTAATTCCCTCGCTTTTAGGAACCGAAGAGATAAGTGACCTTAGGTATAATTATAAATCCATTAAAAAATCTGTAAAAGAGATTTGTGGTCTTATACAATACACATTGAACTCGACTAAGACCCTGGAAAAACTAGGCGAGAAGATTATTAATGCGAGGAAGGTTGAAGCACCAGAATCCTTGAAAGAGTTAGCAATTGAGTCTTTAGAGCTGGAAGATTCTCTAGTTAAAACTTCTCTAGTTAAATCAGAAATACGAGGCTTTCGAAGTTACATAAATAAATATCTATTACCTAAGGCTATCGTTGGCGATAAAATGTGCGTGGTAATGCCATTATCTAAGCGAGAACTCACAGAGAGGATAGAAAAATATGCGAGAGAGGTCTACGATGGGGCAATTAAAATCGTCGCGGAGAGTGCTGATTAGGACATAATACATAGACTGAGAGTAGACGAGAAATATATTTTCTCGGTTGCCCACCAGTTCACTAGCGGAGGCTGGTGGTAATACGTAGAAATTTTTTAAAAACTACACGTGTTATTAACATGTGGTGGAACAGGACGTTGAAGTAAACCCGTATGATGTTATCTTTTTTGCAAACCTGTTAACCACGGCAAGAAAGAATACGGAAAACCTTGTTAGTGCCACTAGAGAGGCTAAGAAAAGCGCTCTGACGACAGAGTATGCAGAGTGGAAGGCCCTCTCCAAGGCTAGAGACATATTTATCCATGTGTGGAACGCGTCAAGTTCCTTGCACAACGTTAAGGAATTGATTGACGAGACTATGGACAGTCCTGCAACACCCTTCTTCCTCGAGTTAACGGAAACCAAGGGACTTATAGAGGCACTGTCGGGGTCTGATGAGATAGAGCTTATAAAATCTATACGTGACTATGCGTGGAAGCTGAACGATGAGATGTTCTACTGGGGCCCGCACCCTCCACTACTTACGGATGAAAAGACGCGTGGAATCGCGTTCTGCGTCGATGAGGAGGGCGTTGAGGCGAACACCCTAGTAGAAGTGGCCCGGAAGGCAATGAAAGGTGTTAAGGAGCTTCGGAGCGCCATTAGCAGGAGTAAAGCATTCAGGACTGCGGTGGATATAGCCGATGACCTCAGCAATAAGGAGCTGGAAAACAAGCTTTTGAACGCCGTGGAGGTGACTAAGGCATTCTTTGGTGATGAGTTGCTAGATGAGGATTTATGGAGAATCATGGACTCTGCACTATCTTTCTCCCGCCGTGCTGTTGAGGAGATGGACTCCATGTCCGAGATGGAG
>NZ_JBMFLX010000129.1:0-3616 GCF_049970975.1 Infirmifilum sp.
CAATTTATCCGGTGTGAGGAGGTTTTTCTTACTTGCGGGGGGAGGGGGTGAGGAGAGCTGAAAGTTACTGGGGCTGTGAAGCGCAGAGGGCGCAAGAGGCTTGTGGAGTACATAGAGACTGATCCATTCATAGACTTGGCCTTCGTGCAACCTCTCATAAGCAATGATGAGTGGTACAGAGTGATTGAGAGACAAGCAACCATTTACACTTCAACAGGAGATCTCGGCGAGAATACCGCGACATACAGCATGTACAAGCTCGAGACACCAAGGCGTGTAATAAGCGAGTTTAAGAACGTATATAAGCACATCGATAGGGGAAGTATGGGGCTTAGCGAGGCTTTAGCTGAGGACAAGATGAACAGAGCCTGGAGAGCGCTCATAGCCTTGCTTGCTCTGCGCCATCTGATAGTCGAGAGAGCGGGGCTCGAGATGAGGGAGCTTCTCCCTGAGGTCTACACTGACCTAAGAGCCTTGGCCGGAACCATCAATGCTCTTATTAAGGCTAAGACTGGTAAGGAAGGCGCTCAAAGCTCTTCTAGTCCCACGCTGGTTAAGAAAGTACTTGGGAAGTCTAAAGAAGAGGTGCTCGAAACCGCTCCGCTTGTCTGGTGGATCAACCTGGTGATGGAGAGTAAAGTATTTGAGGCTATCTTCAAGTTCCACTACTTGGTGCGCACAAAGAAAGAGATATTGGAGAAGCTTGTCGATGAGACTGAGCAAACTCTCTCAGAGATTGAAGGGCACGAGCCTGATCATGAGTATACGAAGTTCGAGATCTTCAAGGCCTTACTCAGTAGGTGTGTCGAGCTTAGAGGTCAGTATATAAACAAACTTCAGAACGCGATCTTGTTCGTTAAGACGTTTAGAGTTAAAGTTAAAAACACCCAAGAGTGGAGATGGTTCATCGATGGCGATGTGCTCACCTACGTAGCGTCTGTGTACATCTCTGAGGCTCAGAAGCTAGTCAGCTCTAAGAGGGTCAACTTCGGTATACCCTTACTGATAGCTCCGAGAAGCGGAGCTTATGCTGGCGCAGCGTCGGCCTTAGCCGCCCTCATTCTGCTGTCACCCGTACTTATGCAGTACAGCATAGAGGCTAGAGAGACTGTTGCCGTTACCCCGGCTGATGTGCTGGTAGCCTTGCTAAGGCTTGCTAAAAAGAGAGATAAGGGGGGAGATATGGAAGACTTCAGCGTGGACATAGACGAGCTTGCGGGAGAGATCCTTCAGTTCTGGAAGGATACGGGGATCTACGAAAGGATCAAGAGATATACTGAGTATGGAGAGTTCAAGGGGCCCATAAGCCCGGAAGAGAGCCTTAAATCACCCTACAAGAGCATCAGCACATCCCTAGCTCTCCTAATTCACACGAAAGTCGAGGGGGTGCACGTCGTCGCCTCTAAGAGGACAGCCGCGAAGCTACCTCCAACCATGGAGGAGTACGACACCATCTACGTGAGGCCTAGGTATCTGAATGCTGTGGTCAGGAGGGTGTGGGAGGTGTAGATCCGTGAGTCAGGCATGCGAAGATGCTGTTAAGAGCTTCCTTGAGAAAGTACTGGGAAGACTCACGTTCAAAATGATAGAAGAGCTGTTTTCAAGGGCTCTCGACCAGAATCCGGTATTTAAAGCCGTCGAGAGAGGAGGCGCGTTCGGCAAGAACATATTAATCGTACTGGGTGGGAGAGGTTGCGGAAAAACGCTATTTATAAGGTATGCAAAGTACTATCTCACAAAACTTGGCTGGGACTTTAGATATGTGAGTCCTCAAGATCTTGGACAAGGTCAAGATGCCGAACGTAAACTAGCCGACATATTCGAGGACGCCTTAAAGAAAATTGAGGGAGATAGCAACTACAAGGTGGCCATCGCCTTAGACGATATAGTTGAGGCTCCTGTTACGGTGCTCGACTATATTAAGGATTTCATAGTTCCAAACGTTTTCAAGCATGCAGGAAGGCTTATGCTAATAGTGGCCGCACAGAGCGAGCGCACTGTAGGTCAGAAGGTCGCAGCAGTGTACCTTTTAAGGGAGAAGTTGGGGATGGCTCAATACGCGGAAGCTTTCTTTGGCGAGAACCCGCGCGACAAATTATATGAAAGTTTCGGGCGGAGCTATCTTAAGGGTAGCCTAGTTGAGACCTTTAGGGGGGCCGCACTGATCAACCTTGATGCTTTCTGGTCCAGCCTCCGATCGCTCAGCAAGGTGGACGATCTCGCAAATGTTATAGAAGAAATAGCGAGATTCTATACCATTAACTCTGCAGGTAGTTGCGACACGTTTCTTAACGAAATTGCCAGGCTTAAGCGCGGACTAGCACTTCTCGCGCTATCAAGCCTGCCCAGAGTAGTTAGAAGAGATGAGAAAATTATCATAGAGTACACAGGGCCTGTGGGTGGTTTTAAGCCAAGCGATTCATCAACGGAAACTGTCATAGCATTAAATGGGCAGGGCATTGCCGATCTCTTGTACAAATTCCTCACCGATAGCAGGGTAAAGGATCTAGTGAATAGAGCTGAGCGGGTCTATGGTTGCCTGAGTAGCGGTAAGGGAAGTTTGGAAGCAGACGAAGTCAAGCAGGTCATAATGGATGCCGCCAATTTACTGCCTGACGCCGAGGCTAGATCCGTGCCGGTCAACGCTCTATTAAAGCCTGCGGGGGGTCAGACACACGGGAGGGGTCGTAGGCTGGATGTTGACGTAATCGCGGTAGATTTGTCAAAAGAGCCCAGAATCTTGGTACTTCACAGTCTGAAGACCGATAAGAGAGGCTATGTAACGTCCAGCTCGATGAATAAGCTAAGAAAGCTGGTGGGGATGGGCATTCCCAGCGAGGCGGAGCTCCGCTACCTGATCATCATAGCTCCAAGGAAAACGTACGAGAAGAACGTGTTGGGGGTTGTTGATATGAAGAGGCTTGGCAGAGACGTCATACTGTTGCCGGTCGACACCCTGGACGATAAAGATAGATCTCTCATCCTCCTGTTGCGGGGCGCCCTAAACTGCCCGTATTTAGATAACGAGTTACTAAACGTATTGAAGAGGATAGTGCTTGGAACCTTAACGCTTAAGCTAAGAAGGGAAGGCATACCGCACCTCGCATTCCACATGCTCCCACTTGCAGGCTAGCACCAATACCCATAATCCCACCATTCTTTTTACCATCCCTTAGATTCATCCCGTCTGGGTCCTGCCTCATAACATAGTACCTGATCGAATCAATTAACTCAAAGTGCTTAATGGTGCGAGCAGGTTCGACATCAGGTAAGAGGTCATGTCCTTACCCTTTATGGCTAGTGGAGCTGAGCGAGGTACCGGTGTCTCAAATACAGGTATTCCCAGCACCAGAGACTTATCCCTTATGATAACTTTCTCCAAGGAATTAACAATCCTTCAGTAGTCATTCCGGTCAACCGACAATAAAAATCCAAACAGTGGCAGTCCACAATAGATATTAGCCGGTTTCATGTCTCCCTTTGTCTAATTCTCCTTTAGGTCCTCTAATCATAACGTAGATCGAATATAACCCCCTATTCTCAAACTTGATCTTTTGCGTAACGCAAGAATCATCCGCGTTCTGCGGGAGGGTTACTCGACGTGTTTGAGGTTCTA
>NZ_JBMFLX010000130.1:0-3563 GCF_049970975.1 Infirmifilum sp.
GATGCCTGTCATCCAGAAGGCTACTGCTATGGCTACTGCGATTGTCACGGCTACTATTATTACTGTCGCTATTACGGGGGAGATACCTTTTCTTGTGGTCATACAAATGTATTAAGGTTGGCTTGCTTAAATATTTTTCCTATGCTGTATTTTGGAACTTTAAAAATGTAAGGTTGGGGTTTCAATTTATAATTTTGAAATTTAGGGACGTGGGGCTAGTCTAGGTAGTGGTTTTCACGGTACCATTCTATTGTCTCCTTGAGTCCTTGTTTCAGGTTGTAGCGTGGCTTGTAGCCTAGCTCTTTTCTGGCTTTCTCGACGCTGTAGGCCCTGTTCGTGGTGACGGAGTCTGCGAGTGCTGTGCGGTGCATGAGGTTGCCTTGGCGTGTTATGCGGTCGTAGATCTCGAGTGGGGCTATTAGTATCTTTGCGAGTCCTGGGGGTAGGGTGATGCTGGGCGGCCCCATGCCTGTTAGCTCGTGGAGGACTTGGTAGACCTGGTTGTAGGTGTACCACTTGTCCTCGCTGATGATGTATGTCTGGTTTACCGCGTTTTCTTTTTCGAGGGCGAGGATGAAGCCTTGGACGACGTCCTTCACGTGTGCGAACTGTACCAGGTTTTCTCCTGAGCCTATCTTGACCTTGCTGGCTAGGCCTCCCTTCGCATAGCTCGTGATGAACCAGTATGAGACGTCGTCGACGTTTCTCGGACCGTAGATGCCGGAGGGCCTTATAATCGTATATTTCAGGCCTTTCTCTGAGAGTTTTCTCACGACTTGCTCTGCCCTGGCCTTGGACTTGCCGTATTCGAACTGGGGTCTAAGGGGGGTGTTCTCGTCTCCCGGCGGGTTTAAGACTGGGCCAATGGCCTCGGTGCTGCTGCAGTATATGAATCGATAGACCCCGCTTTCAATAGCGGCTGTGGCGAGCCACTCCGTCCCCTTCACGTTTACCAGCTCGTATAGCTCCTTTTTTCCGAAGAAGGTGTAGTAGGCTGCAAGGTGGATTACGGAGTCGACCCCCTTGACCGCTCCGGGGAGTGTCCAGGGTTTCGTTATGTCTCCCTTGTAGAGCTCGACTCCAAGGGCTTCTAGGAGCCTGGTGTCGCTGGTGGGGCGTACAAGTGCTCTAACAGTGTAGCCCTTGCTTACAAGCTCTTCCACGAGGTGACCGCCTAGGAAACCCGAGGCCCCCGTGACTAGGATCTTCATCGTCACCTCACCCTTAAGTAGACAGTATATGTGAAGGCCTGGGGAATGTGAAGACCGTCATAGGGTTCAAGGGGTGTTCTGAGGTAGCTCTCGCCGAGGGGGACAACCCTGTAGACTCCCAGTCTGTGAAGGTTTTTCTCTATCTCGGCGATCTTGTCGGGGGTTAAGGCCATCGCGATTGTCTGAACCTTGTCCACGCCTTGGTATGCAGGGTTCTTTGGCAGTTTCTCGATTAAAGCTAGGGCCTCCTTAGTATTCTGGACGGCGACAATCTCTATGAACCTTCTTCTATAGTGAAGGGGGAGCAGGGCATCTTTTGGAAGCTTTGCGAGAGCGCTGTCGTTCTCCGAGACGACTATTGTCCAGGGGTTTCTAGGGTCGGTGCTGGCTAATACCTTCGCGCCTGCCAGCTCAAGGCTTCTGATAAGGACGAAGAGGGCGTAGGGAAGAGTCTCGCTCTGCAAGGAGTACTCCTGTCCTATTTTCTCAAGTGCTGACGCAAGCATCTCGGCGAACTGGATTGCCTCGTGTCGAGGCCCTATTAGGGCTGCCTGGGTCGGCGAGTTGCAGAGTTGTTGCTCGTAGAGTATCATTTCTAGGGCTAGTCTCTCTGCAGTCTGCTGGTCCACGTGCTCCGAGTCTATTATCGCGAAGCCCGTCATGGGCCCATTAACTATAAACCTAGGCCTGTAGGGGTTGACCGCTAACATGTGCGCTACAAGCGTTCTGCCCGGCTCCCCACCCCAGTAGTTAACGACGCCCAGGGGGGCTTTTTCGAGGAGTGTCTTGAGGTTGCGGCTCTCGTGGGCGTAGTATCCCACTATTAGGGCTCTCCTGAGTGGGTCGTCGTTCGGTAGGTTTTGGAGTGGCGAGTAGACTTCTTGTACTGCTTTTATGTTTGTTATGGAGGGCCGGAGTATCGTGAAGTTTCCCGTGACGATAGAAAGAGTTGTTGGGATGAGTGGAGGGATTATCGAGTTCCCTGAGCCTATTATTAAAACGGGCCCCGCGGGCATTGTCCTAACACGCTCGCCTGGCGCCAGCTCTACTAGTCTCTCCAGGCTTTCAGCCCCTCCTGTGAGGGACACGTCTAGGATCCTCACCAGGTTCTCTTGGTTAAGTACCTCGGCCACGAAGTCGAACTCGAGGTCTATGAGTTTTAGCGGGTATCCTGTCGCCCTTGCTAGCTCCTCCTTGAGCCGGGATAGCTTTCCGCTTTCAAGCTTTTCAAGCCATTCTTCTCCCAGCATGCTTATAGCCTTTAATCTCTGTTTTAGCGGTGTGTTTGCTAGCTCTTGCTGTGTCGAGGGCGCCGCCTTCAGCAGTGGTATTAGCCAGTCGGCTTTTACCTCGTGTAGGACTAAGTCCTCATGCTTTACATGCTCTATGCCTTTGGGGTCTATGCCGGGGTAGAATACGGGGACTTCGATGCTCATTGGATCTCCCCGCCCCTTATCATGAGCTCCTCGAGGGTCCCACCGCATGCTCTCTGTAGGCTCCAACCCTCTTCCTCTGTTAGCCTCCTGACATAGATGAATTCGCGTCCATAATACCTGTCTGAGGGGACCTGCCTCACAATGTCGCCCGGTATGAAGACTTCAAGCCAGGATACGGCGAGTGGGTCGTATATCGCTAGTAGCCCGTCCTTGTTGTAGTGCTCCATGGGCTTGTACGTTTTGGGGTCTAGAAGGAAGACCTCCTGTAGGGGATGCGGTATCTTGTGCATGACTCCGTAGTTGTCTAGGAGCGCGGTGAGGGTTTCAGTCATGCCTAGTACGTCCATGAATGGGACGGGGACTTCTCCTCCAGTATCCTTATCCTCAGCCTTGAAGACTCTCCTTGCTTCTTCGACAATTACATGGTACTCTGGGACTTGAAGCCCCTTTGAGCCTCCCCCGGTTACTATGACGCCTCCTCTACCCAGGTCAATTGGAGGCGCGCCAAGGGCTAGCTTGTAAAGAGCCTTCTTTAGCAGTCCTAGGCCTGCAAACTGCTGCGATACAAGATGGACACCAGCTGGAGCTGAAAAGAAGAGCTTTGGCTCTTCCCTGCTCTTGATAAACTCGGCTATCCTCTTCGTGTTGGGGACGAGTCTCTTCCATAAAGGGGTGTCGCCGCTCTCGGGAACCAAGTCCATCCCGTATAGAAGCCTTATCTTCTTGTATTGAAGTGCGAGATCAACGAAGGCGACGAAGTTCAAGTGGTTCTTAAGCTCCTCAGCCGCTAGGAAAAGGGCGAGCCCCTCCCCTTGCTTAAGCTCGCCGCCGTAGACGTACTCGAATAGGTTAGCGTTGGCCACAGTCATTAGCACGAGCTCGAGAGGGCTACGGTATATTCTGACAGGTGTTTTAC
>NZ_JBMFLX010000131.1:0-3459 GCF_049970975.1 Infirmifilum sp.
AGGAGGCCGCGCAAGAGGGCCAGGGTTCCGGGGTCACCCCTGGCCACAGCGACTACGTCACCCTCGAGTATGACACCTGGGGTAGTTACGGGCAGTACAGGCGCACGATGGCAGTCTTGGTTGATGGTACCGTTATCGACCCGCGGGAGTTTCGTGTACCCAGCCGCTCCGCGACAATGAAGAAGGTGATTACGCTGAAGGATGGAAGGCAGGTGGAGATCATAATTGAGGACGACTCGAGCAGGAAGAACGTACACAGAACCGTGTATGTTCCGGCCGGCGTGGTGTTCGCCGTTGTTGCTGACGCTGCCACCTCAGGAGGCCATAAAGGTTTCAGTATCCGCGAAGGTGAGGGTGAGATCTTTGTGCGTGAGAGGGAGGTCAGGGAGGAGAACGCCGAGTATATCTACGTCTATAAGGTCACGGAAGCCGTCTACAAGGGCGGAACTGTCGAGGCCGTTTTAGCCGCTTGGAAAGAGCTTGCCGCGAAGACGCCCAAGGGCGCGCACCTTAAGATAACCAACCTTGGCGTGAAGATTGAAGTTACCGGGATGACGTATGAGTACAGGGATATCTTTAAGTCATTGGGCTTCGAATGGAACGGTCTAAAGAAGGCATGGGTCGGTCCCGTTGAGAAGTATCCTGCTCTCATTACCGCTCTGCAGGCGAAGAACATCCCATTCGAGGAGGTCAAGAGCGTGAACCTCTTCGAAAAACTTAACGCCATTCTAGAGCAACTGGAGAACCTACTCTCCGCTGTCACGCCCGAGGAGCGCTCCCAGATGGTAAAGGACATCGAGGTCCTGCTCGCCAGGTATAAGGTTATGAGAGTCAGTGAGTGACTGGTGGTAGAGGATGGAGAATATAAGCTGCCGGGAGGCGCTCTACGGTAGCTACAACTTGGCCATCCTCGAGTCTCTTCAGAGAAGAGGAAAAGCTAAAATCGTCGCGGCCGAGGCGGGACTCATCATCTACAAGCCGGCGCCGGATCTCAGCTTCGAGGACATTCTGGCGGCTGTGAGGGAGGCGGCGCCCTGGCTCGACGAGGAGCATGCTCTCCGCGACGCGGCGCTGTTCTGGAGCACGTCCGCCATCGCGCCATACGCGCGCGTCAAGTGCCCCGAGGAGGGGGGTGGCCAGTGAGTGAGACAAAAGTTAGAAACTTTTTGATACGTGAAGAGAGAACGCTTGATTTATACACACGGCTTATTTCTTATCTTGCCTCCCAGCAGGGGAGGCTTGCTGTCGTCTCACTTACAAAGCTACTTAAGAATAAAAGGGATTTTACCCGCTACATTTATGCGTGGCACTACTTTACGAATATAATTCAGAGAGGAGATGTTTTGGTTGACACGCAAAACCGTTTCTGGCTTGTCAAACGAGTATTTAGACGGAGAACCAGGAAATACTCTGTCATGGTCTTCCTTGTTCGTTTTTCTACGTGACGGATCTCAGCTCAAACAACTCATCATATTTAATATGATATTATGATCACTTTCGGCGTACAGAGTATTATTTATATACCCCACGTGTATGATTATAATGAAGGCGGGTGAAAAACATCTACCCGCGGGGTGTATGCGCCCTGGGAACATCCCCCGGCAAAGCCCGCCCCGGGGGACCGCGACTCGGGAAAGGGCTCCGCGGGAAAAATGGGAAAGGTGAGGATATGAGTATGAGTATAAACGAGAGAAAAACCGTAATCATCGGGCACTTCGACACACATGGCGTGACAGCGTCGGCTCTCGCCGTCAAAGCCTTCAACGCCAATGAAGTCTACTGTAACTATCCTCAGACCAGCCCAGAGCAGGTTGTCGCGACACTGCAGAACATGTACGCCGCCAGCCCCTCTCCTCTGCATATAATCCTTGTTGATATACCAATAGATATCAAGAACCCCCAGGCGTTCATACGTGGCCTTGAGGACCTCGCTTCACGTCATAGCGTTACACTCATAGACCACCATGAGACTAGCGTGCAGTTCCTAAGCCAGTTCAGCAGGGTTCGAACAATATTCCTTGGACCCAGCGCTTACGACCTGAACGCGTGGCTGTTGTCACAAGTACCCAACGCGTCAGACATTGACAGAATACTCGCAGTACTTGGGGGTATTGGTGACAGGGACCCCGTTGTGGTTCAACGCGGTCTCTTCACACAGGAGCTGCAAACCCTCGCTGACGGGTTGGACGTCCTTGTGCGTGAGCGCGACGGAGCGCTGAAGACTGTCAGGGCTCTCCTCCAGAACCCCACCGGTGTCTTGGAGGAAGCTAAACAGAGAGCCACACAGATACCTGCTGCGAGGCTCAGTCATAGGATAGGTCCCGTTGCTGTTGCCATAGAGGCTCTGCCTGCACAGTGGGGACCTAAATCCCTCGAGAAGATGGCTTTCAGTGCGGGTGCGTGGTACGGCGTCGGTTGGAGTTATGACCAGAGAAGCAATCAGTGGATAGCGCGTGCTATAATACGCTGGGACATGCAGTCCAAGATGCCATCCCTGCCACTCCCCGGTAGTGTCGCCAGGAGCCTCTGGCCTACGCGCTCCCTCATTGGGCACCCAAGCGCACCTAGCATAGCGGCGACTAGCGAGGACGAAGCCAGGGAGATGGCAGAGCAGTGGGCTAGAGCGCTGAGCGATGCCGCGGTCCGGGGCGTGGCTCCGAGTGTCACTACATTTATCTCAGAGAGCAAGGTAGGAGAGATGATGACAGAGATACTAGCGCGTCTTGAGCGAATCCTCGAGTCACAGCAGCAGATGTATGCAGAGTACCTCGAGCTGAAGAAGCGACAAGTACAGCTCTTGGAGAGAACCACCAGCCAGCATGCCAGGGCAGATTAGGGCAGATTAGCGCTGCGTAAAAACGAACCTTTTTTTCTCTTCTTTTTTTGTTTTTCTTCTTCTTTTTTCTCATCGAGGTTTTTCTCGGCGAGGTGGTCGAGGTAGTGGCGGATCGCGGCGCGGAAAAACTCTGACCGCGTGTAGCCCCGCTCCCCGCAGACCCCGTCAACCGTCTCGAGCAGGCTTCGCGGCAGCGTAACCGCCACCCGCGCGTACCTCTCACGCTCCATATGCTCTCATGTAAATGAGTATTCCATGCATATAAGTATTACGTAAAGAAAAGTGGAAATGACCTGATATGGACCTGGTGTTTTCGTTTTTCCCTGACCTTCCCGGGACCTAGTGGGGCTTAGCAGGTCCTGTTTACGGACCTATTCTGATATTATGAACCTGTTTCAGTAAAAGGCCATGTTCAGGTCCTTTTCAGGTCCCGGCTGTCTTACCGAGGGGACCTGTATCACAGCTGTGTGGTTTGGTCCCGGGACCTAACCCGTGATAGGTCCGTAGCAGGCCCCCGGGGCTGATTATTCCCTGGAGGCCTGGAAAACTAGGTCCCGTCGAGGGCTCCTGTTTTTCCTTAGTTCGGGCTATGTTATGGTTACTTTGCCTCATCGTCCTCTGGG
>NZ_JBMFLX010000132.1:0-3445 GCF_049970975.1 Infirmifilum sp.
TATCCTAGTTTACTTCACATGCTTTGGCTGGTATAGGAGGCTACTAGGTGGCCTCCAGTCTTTGAAACTCTACAATCATCCCGTTGTGAAATTTGATGATGCTGGAAGCCATATCCATGAAGCCCTCCGGCAAAAAGTGTGTTGCCACCAGCAGCGTTTTTCCTTTTAAGCTTAGCTCCCGGACAGCACTTAGCACTTTGCTTAGGGATGCACTGTCTAGTAGCGTGAAGGGCTCGTCCAGCACGTAGAGCTCCGCCTCGCAGCCTAACGCTATGGTGAGTTGAAGCCTTTTCTTCATCCCGCTAGAGTATGCCAGGGGGAGTTTGCGCCAGTATGCCTTCACAGCCAGCGATGAAGCGAGTTCTGCAGCCATTGGTGACGACTCACGAGTACTGAATACTAGTTCCGCGAATTCTTCACCCGACATCCACCAGGGGAGAGGCAGGCCCTCAAACATGAAGGAAACCTTCTTTGAGAGCAGACTAAAATCCTTACGCGGATCAAGTCCGAAGACCTTAACGTAACCCGTCGTAGGCCTGAGTAGTCCTACCACAAGCTTGAGGAACGTGGTCTTGCCCGAGCCATTAGGTCCCATGAGGACGTGGAGACCCTCACTCAAGCTAAGAGTAACGTTTCTCAAACCCCAATCCAGCCCGAACCTCTTTCCCAGGCCAACAGCCTCCACTACCTCCACTTGACCTCCCCCCTCACTACGTAGGCATATCCTGCCAGGACGCCCGCCGCAACTGCTGTGATGAAGATACTGGGGTAGCCGAGAGCTACTGTTAGAGCATCACCTGCGGAAACCACTAGTTTATGGTACAACGGGTATACTTGTAGAGGACCGCCCATCGGAGTTTCAAGAGCGTACAGCTCCACAGATGCTAGCAGGAGATAATAGACAGAGCGCGGCACAGCGTAGGCGAGAGCTGAGTAGAACAAGAACAAGTATAGCTGGAAGATGAGAAGGTTCACCCATATTTTACCCAGTACGAGGAGGAAGAGGCCAAGATTCCCTAGAACTAGCCCAGCGTCACGAGACAAAGCATATATTGTCTTCGCGAGCACGACCGGCCCCGAGGCGAGGACTAGGTAGGAGGCTAGCTTCAAGGAATATATCCGGGAAGTTGTAAGACCAATGAGGAAGCCCGCGTAGTCATAGCCCTCCTCTCTGGCATAACAAAACAATATAGAAACAAGGGTGACCGCGTGCAGAGATACAAGAACAGGTTCAACCCGGCTCGCAGAATACTTAAACACGAGGAGCATCGCGTCCGCCACACTGTAAGACGGGGCGACCTCCCAGGCGAGCTTAAACCTGTCGATCACATACAAGTACACTAGCAGCATAAGTATCGAGCTCAGGTAAGCCTCGCTGAAAGAGAGATACCATCCCAAACTCTTAAGCCATCGTCCTAAGCTCCCTAAACGCAAGGTAACCACCTGCGGAAAAAACCATCAACCCGATAACCGCTTCAAACCCATACAGCTTGCCGTACCCACTCCTATCCCCTGACGTTACCCGCCCCTCTGTAATTATCATGCACTCACCCTTACCCATGACGTGCAACCTGGCATAGAGCAGGTAAACTCCTTCTTTGGGGGCCGTGAACAGCGGACAGCACCTGGCATGTCCTCCCTCCACTTCAACGCCATATCGTTCACCAGTAGACAAGTGCACAAAGGTTAGGTTGTAGCCCGTTATGTTGCATCCCCTGGGCTCGACATGCAACAACACAGTATCATTGACGTTTAGGAGCAGGAAACTCCGTGTATCAACCTCCGTTGTAAATACGGGATGGGTTGAGTATATCCCGCCCGATCTAAGAGTAGTCTCCTCGACCGATGGGTTGTACACCCTGTTAAGGAATATGAGTGGAATAATCAGGGGTAAAAGCGCAAACGCGAGAAGCAAGGCACCCCTCATTCCAATCACCTCCTCGCCTTAACAGAAAAATAGTAGAGCAGGATAAGAGCTGTAAGAGTTAACGTAAAGAGATAGGCGGCGTCAGACCCGATACTCCCAGTAGAGCCAAGGCTTGTTGCTTTCAAAGGAACATTCGTGTCTGTCAGCCTTAAGTCTAAGACTCCCGAAAGGGATCGGAAGACTGGAATATATCCATTTACAGCCAGGTAGGAAGAGAGGTAAGAAGGAGCATAGCCCATCACCGGGAGCAGAGAAGAGTCATGTGAGGCCTCCAACAGGATACCTGCCTTTAAGTCGTATACGAAAAGGAAGGAGTCTATAGGAAATAGCATCAGTTTCACGTTGTCGTAGCCTATCACGGGCACAAATCTAATCATGTTTGGATCCGTCTGAACACGCACCAGATCCACCCTCCACGCCTTATGACTTTTAAGCTTAGAAACCAGATCATAGAAGAGAGTACAGTTCGTCTCTACAGTCGAGTTGAGGTACTCCTTTACAACACAGCCGAACCTCTGCAAGACCCTCCTTGCCTCATCGCTAACCTTACCTGCTCTCAACTCTTTCACATATACGTCTAAAACAGGGTAACTGAAAGCTATAGCAGTCCTTGCGCGCTCAATCCTGACCCCGCTCACGTTATAGTCCCTAGGCCCAGGAATAGAGGCGTTGAATAAGAGAAGATAGCCTACGAAGCCCGTAACATTAGGGCCATAAGCCGGCACACCATAATTGATCCCGGCCAGGATGAAGGACTTGCCTATACTCAGGTCGTAGGGTGTGAGCCAGAAGATCCAGTCTCCGAGAGAGAGCCGGCCTATAGGGTCTACAGTGTCCCCCGTCGAGCCGTCTACTAACAGGATCCTAGAGGTTGAGAACACCTTTTTCGTCCACACCAGGTATTCGTTCCTCTTACCGTCGGGCTCACCCAGGAACTCTATAAACCCCTTAGAATTATTTTCCCTTATCACGGCGGTGAAGTTGTAGAAAACGACAGTATAGTTGATCAAGTAACTTCTCGTCGTGGACGACAAGACGCGCACAACGACCTCGACCTTATCAGTACTACAAAACTCTATTGGGACCTCCCAACTTTCCGTCAAATGAGAGGTGATATTCTCCTGTCCAGGGACTACCCCCACCTTATACATGCTTATATCAAACACGATCCTGCCCAAGGGTAGACCGACAGCCTCGTATCTCTCGCGGGCGAGTTGTACTAGGGGTGTTCTACCACTTGTAAAATCGCTTGAATTATGGACTACAAGACCGTACTGTAGCATGGCCCCCTCAGATACTCCTGAAGGTTGACCCTCAGTTATCAGCGCTAGTAAACCAAGGATCAGTATTAAAAGAAAAATCTTCTGCAACGTTAGCCACCAAGAAGTTGTCTTTCTACTGCGCAATACCCTCCAGGGGCAATTATCACAGAAGCTTTTGAGGAAACAGGGAAGTTATAGGCTTTGACAACAGAAGAGAACAATGCTCCAGGGAGAACGAGAATAAATACGAGCAATA
>NZ_JBMFLX010000133.1:0-3424 GCF_049970975.1 Infirmifilum sp.
TTATGGATAGATAGAATTCTAGGCGTGCCCTTTTGAACCACCGACCTCGGGGTTATGAGCCCCGCGGGATACCTGGCTTCCCCACCCCGCTGCTGGTAGCGGGGGGTGGAATTTCAGGGCACGCCCTCACATATTAAATAATAAGTTATTTTTAAAGTTTTTTGACCCGATACTTGAATGCGAGCAACGATACACACTGCAGTATTATGACGATTAATAAAAAGGGGATTAGTCAAGCTACAGATAAGAGAAAGTTAGGAATAAGTAAATGTTCTTTTGAACGTGGAGCGGAACGTAAAATATTAAATATGACTTTTAGGGGATTATCTATCGTAATCTAATGCCCAAGAGAAAGCCTAAGAAAGCCACGGGTAAGGGGAAGAAGGAGGAGAAGCCTGAGGAGACAGTAGTTCATCTACCGGTTCGAGAGGACTACAAAGTCGTCACAGAGTACTGGGTTGTGGAGCCCTACGCTAAGGTCAAGATAGTTGAGATACCTGAGGCTGGCAATCAGAGGGCGTATTTTGTGGAGGAGGTTCAGCTTACGGAGGAGGAGAGGAAGGCGGTGGACAAGCTCATCGATATTTTGAGCGTGGAGCTTGAGCCGCCAGCCTCTTTTGACGTTGATTTGAGGCAACACGTGATAGATGAGGCTAGACGTCTCGCTGAGAAATATAAGGGGTCTCTTCGTGGAATCGGGGAGGAGAGCTGGGGGAAGGTGATATATTATATTGAGCGTGACCTTGTCGGCTATGGACCAATCGAGGTCTTGATGCGAGACTACAGGCTCGAGGACATCAGCTGTGATGGTGTCGACAGGGCTATACACGTATGGCACAGGGAATATGAGAGTATACCGACAAACATCGTATTTAGGAGCCGTGATTATCTGAGGGAGTTTATCGTCAAGCTCGCTCACATGTCGGGTAAGCATATCTCTGCCGCTTTCCCGATAGTCGACGCGATGCTTCCTGGGAGACACCGACTCGCGGCGACTTACGGTGAAGAGGTTTCTCCAAGGGGTAGCACCTTTACTATACGCAAGTTCCGTGAGAAGCCACTCTCAATAGTCGAGATGGTAGAAGGTGGGAACCTTGATGACTGGACCGCTGCATACCTCTGGCTGATGATTGAGAACAGGATGACGGCGATGGTGATAGGTGCTACCGCCGCAGGCAAAACCACGCTTTTGAACGCCATTGCGAACTTCTTTAAGCCGGGCTTCAAGATAGTAACTATAGAGGAGACGCCTGAACTAAACCTTCCGCACGAGAACTGGGTTCAACTGGTCAGCAGGGAGAGCTATGGTCTAGGTGAGAGCAAGGTTGGACAGATAACCCTCTACGATCTCGTTAAGGTGTCCTTGAGGTATCGTCCTGATTACATTATAGTCGGAGAGGTTAGGGGTGAGGAGGCTTTCGTACTCTTCCAGGCCATGAGTACGGGCCACGGAGGAATGTCGACAATGCACGCTGACTCCCTTGATCGTGCTGTTAAGAGGCTCACAAGCCCCCCTATGAACGTCTCACCCGCTTATATCCCCTCTCTCAACATAGCTCTGTTATCTGAGAGAACAGTTCTTCCTTCAGGCGGGTTTGCGCGTAGGGTAAAGCATGTTTGGGAAGTTGAAGACTTCGAAAAATATAGAGAGGTTGTCAGATGGGACCCGGTAAAGGATACTCATAGGGTTATCTCTGAAAGCTATCATATAAAACACATCGCGGAAAGGACTGGAAAAACCCCCGAGGATATGTACAAGGAGATAGAGCGTAGAAGAGTGGTGCTGAAGTGGATGCAGATGAAAGGCATCAAGGAGACTAAAGACGTCTTCACAGTGATCAACAGGTACTATATGTATCCGGATGAGGTTTATGCGACGGCCTACGCCGAGCTGAAGGAGGCCAACGCGCTCCCACAACCCTTAAAGATAACGCCGAAGGCCGTGGTTGAAGTCATTCCACAGGCCCGACCCGTCGTAGCCAAGCCTGCTATCCAGCCCGCCGCCCAAGTTGCCGCACAGACATCAACAACGGTGAAAATACCAGAGGAGAATAATAGCACGCCAATAGCAGAACCCGTTCCATCCTTACCGCCTGAGGGGACGGCCGTCCTTAAAGCCCTTGCCGTGCTGGGCGGTGAGGGTGACCATGCCTCTGTCTTCTCGCTAACAGCACTTTCACGTGAGCAGTTCGTGAAAGCCGTGGGCGATCTGAGTGGAAAGCGTCTGGTTATTCCAACCCTTATATATGTTGAGGGCAGAGCCACCGTGGGCTACAGGCTGACGAGCGAGGGCGAGGCTCTTGTAAAGAAACTTGGGCTGAAATAGTCTTTCAAAGCTTATAATAGTTAGTTTTTTATCGAGTTATGAAAAGTAGTTTCGAGTAAAAATGGAGTCCCTCATAGCCTTCGTCACAGGCGTTAGTGGTGCTGGTCGATTACCCCTCTTAAGAGAAATCCAAGCAATCAACCCCTCCTTTAGGATTATAGACATAGGGTCGAGAATGTACAAGAAGTCAGACGACCTCGGGATTTCAATCCCTGACGGGAAGATCCTCGACATGGACCCTCTAGCCCTTGACTATCTCAGGGCTGCAACCTTTGAAGATGTCCTGCGGGAAGCAGAGTTAATAAGGACTCAAAGAGATGTGGGAGCAATCAGCACTCATGTATGTTTTCGTTGGAAAAAACATCTCATAAGCGCCTTTAATTTCCACTATGTAAACACCCTTAACCCGGACGTCTATATAAACGTCCTGGACAACGTTCACAACATCTACGTGAACCTACAACACGACAAGGCTTGGCGCGACAGACTGACGTTAAAGGAGATCCTTATATGGAGGGACGAGGAAGCCTTCATCACAAGGATGCTTGCAGAATACCAGAAGAAGCCATTCTACCTCTTCCCGCGCCGCGAAGATCCACACATGCTGGAACGAATTCTATTCAAAGTTGAGAGAGCTAAAAGGGCAGGCGAGAAGCCTATGCCTAAAGCTTACCTCAGCTATCCAATCACTCACGTGAAGGGTAGCCCTGAGGTAATGAAGGCTAAAGACGAGACTAAGCAGAAGCTGAAGGATGCCGGGATAGTCGTCTTCGACCCTATATCTATCGAGGACTCGATATTGATTGACATGGCACACGATGCCGCGTCTAAGGGAAAGGACAAGGTTGAAGTTGAGGTGGACGGAAAGAGAGGAGAGATAAACATCCACGAGATTATGAGCGCGGTGGGAGACATCAAGGATCAGATCGTGGTGCGTGATTACCAGCTGATAAACCAAAGCGACATTATTGTCGTATTCTACCCTACCAGGATGCTTTCACCTGGTGTTCTAAGCGAGATAAAGTACGGATATACACATAACAAGGAAGTGTACGCAATATTCCCCTTTGAAGAGGCTAGCCCCTTCTTTGAGTATTA
>NZ_JBMFLX010000134.1:0-3388 GCF_049970975.1 Infirmifilum sp.
ACAGCCGAATACTACAGGAAGGTGACCTATAAGCTCGAGTCAGACCCCTCCTGGGACCCATATGTGAGGAACCCTGAAGAAGCAGATGAGAAACGCCTCAAAGCCATGGAGCTAGCCTTAAAACTTGAGAATAAAATACCTATAGGAGTCTTCTATGCCAACCCATATATTCCAACATTCGAGGACAGGCTCGCTGAATCCCTGAAGATCTACCCGCAATACAACCCGGCCAACTCGCCAATAGAAAGAGGCAAGAAGCCGTTGATGGACAAAGAGACTTTAGAAAGAGTTTTCAGTGAATTCATAGTAGAGGTTAAGGAGTAAATCCTCTAAACTACAACTCTCTAAGTGTTTACTGCGGGAAAATTAAAACTTCCATGATCCGGGAAGCCCTCCAAGGCCAGCTCACGATCCATGCGCCAAGCCTACTAGATCGGTGACCTTCTCGAACCCCTCCGCCACCATGTACTCCTCGATACCCTTTACCACCTCGCGGAAGATAGCTAGGTCCTTCGATGCAATGATCGAGCCTATGCCGACAGCGCTAGCGCCTGCAAGAAGCATCTCTACGGCCGCGCGCCACGAGTCAACTCCGCCGACGCCTATAATGGGTACTTCTCCCACATGCCTATAAACGTCATATACGACCTTTACAGCTATAGGCCTTATACCTGGCCCTGAGTAACCCCCAAACCTGTTGCTTAGGACAGGCTTCCGAGCGTAAATGTCGATAACCATTCCCCTGACAGTGTTGATGGCCGTCAAACCGTCGGCTCCCGCCTTTACAGCTAGGCGTGCCACTTCCAGGTAGTTGTGGTGAGGGGAGAGCTTGACTAAAACTGGTGCCTTGATCACCCCCTTGATAGCCCTGACGATATCCGCGACTAGCTGGGGATTCTCCCCTATCTCTGCACCCATCCCCTTTACGTGTGGACAGGAAACGTTCAGCTCGAGCGCCGGGGCTCCACACTCGACACCTTTCACAGCCACACGCAGGAAATCCTCCAGGCTGCTACCGCCAACGCTCAGGATAAAGGGTACCTTGAGTTTTTCACGCATGAGCCTCAGCTCTGAACAGAAGTCCTCTATTCCCGGATTAGCCAGTCCAATGGCGTTCAGGTAGCCGTGCTCAAGCTCGACAAAGGTAGGATTCTCGTACCCCTTCCTAGGCTCAGGCGTAATAGTCTTAGTGGTTATCCCCCCTGCACCGGCCTCTTCCACGCGCCTTGCTAGTGCCGCACTTGTCCCAAGGATGCCCGACGCTAAAACCGTCGGGTTTAAGAGCCTGAGACCCGCGACATCAACCTCTAGGGACAGCAAGCCTTCCACCCTTAGATGTCATGAACTGACCGGCGATATATACGGGTTCCCCCCGGATATACACCGCGTAAGTCTTCGTGGGGAGACGCCAGCCCTCGAAAGGAGAATACTTGGCCTTCGACTCGAAATCCTCTCCCCTGACAACCCACTCCTCCTTCGAGACAACGACAACGTCCCCCTCGAAGCCCTCCCCTAGCACCCCCTTCTTAACCCCTAGTAGTCTCGCCGGCCTCCTCGAGTAGAGTTCTAGGACTTCGAGTCCCAGGCGTCCCTCAAGGATCTCCCTGAATAGCAGGTGTAGCGCCGTCTCAAGTCCTGGGAAGCCTGGGGATGGCTTCTCGCTAGTCTTCTCCTCGACCCTATGAGGCGCGTGATCTGTGACGATTGCATCTGGGAGCATGTTCCTCAGGCTAGTGTAAATGGAGGCTCTCTCACCCTCAGGCCTCAGAGGAGGATTTACCACTGCGATTCCTCTTTTTTCTCCCCTGTAGAGCTCATCCGATAACAAGCAATGATGAGGCGTAACATCGAATGTTACACGGCCTCCAGGCGTAACCTTAGCCTCTAAAACACTCATAAGAGCTCCACTCGTGCTAAGATGTGTCACGTGGAGCCATGCATTACTTTCTCTGCTCAGCATCAAGGCATGCCTTACAGCTGACTCCTCGGCCTCGGGAGGCCTAGCATCGCTGTGCAGCTTTGACTCCCTGAAAAGAGAGGGGTTTTCGGCGTGAACAACAACGGGTAAACCGTACCGGCTAGCGTATGAAAAGACGTTACGCGCGCCAGGAGAGTACAAGTCCTCAGGGTAAAGCTTGAAACCGACAAATAAGCCCCTACACCGTTCGAGTTCCTCTACCAAGGGGTTAAAGCCTGCATAGAATGCGAAGTCGACTAGCGAGCGAGCAGAGGCACGCTGCAGCTTCTCCTGCAAGACGCTGCAGTTATTAGCAGGGGGCACATTGTTAGGCATATCAACAACCATCGTAACACCCCCCTTCACCGCAGCCCTTGAACCACTCCCCCAATCCTCCTTGTACTCGAGCCCAGGCTCTCGCATGTGGACATGAATATCAACCATCCCCGGCAGTAACAGGAACTTCTCCCCGAACTCCACTCGCGACACGCTGTTCGGCGCCAGGCTAGGCTTCGAAATCCCCACTATAACACCATCGTCAATCGCAACCGCAGCCTCCAAAAAAGATCCTTCAATCAACGCTTTACCTATGAGAACCAAATCGACAGTAGTACCTCCTGAGATGCGCATCATCCAGCTGTAACAATCCTTACTAATAAATTAATATGCGAGAAAACTTCCAAGAAAACTTGAAGAGAAATCACCTTAATGTATTCCCAGTTCTCTGATTTTCTTGTAAGCCGTGTCTAGGCGCGTTCTAGCACCTGAAACAAGAAAGCGATAATCACTTCCAAGAGCTATTAGCTTGAATCCGATTTTAAGAGCAAATTCCAAGGAATCATTGTCAGAGCAGTACATACCCCCTGGAACACCTGTTTCCTTAGATATATCAGCCATTCTTTCGATGGCGCTTTTGACAGGGTCTTCCTTCCACGATTTTTTACCATAGGAGAAGGAGAGGTCGTTGGGACCTATAAAGAACGCGTTGACCCCCTCGACAGTGAGAATTTCTTCGGCACGTTGAACAGCCTCTTTCGTCTCAATCTGCACGATAACCAGTATGTTCTTTGAGGCTTCAAAGTATTCCTCCGTTTTTAAACCATAACTAGCCGCTCTTCTCGGCCCTACCCCCCTTATGCCCTCTGGAGGATATCTTATTGATTTGACAGCGTTTATGGCGTCCTGTTTATTGTTAATTAATGGGAAAAGAACACCTGCAACTCCCAGGTCAAGTACACGTTTTACGTACACAGGGTCGTTGAAGGGAACCCTTACAAGGGGTGTGCTCTCTCCTCGCACTCCCATAAGCATGCTTTCAAGATTTTGAAAGTCTATTGGTGCATGCTCTAGGTCAAAGAGCAACCATTCAAACCCTAAGAGAGAAAGCATTTCCGGGATCTCCGGGTTGGCTATTGTCACCCACGCACCTAG
>NZ_JBMFLX010000135.1:0-3339 GCF_049970975.1 Infirmifilum sp.
CGCTTAGCCAGCCTAGCCAGCTCCCGTGCGGCCTCTTTTAACCGAGCTAGATCCTCCTCGGTGGGTGCGCGGTACGCTCGTCGCCTTCCCTCCCTGTACTGCACCGCCGCCAGCATGTACACGCTGTCCACCCTCTCGGCGGCGCCCTCATCGCCCGAAAGGAGATCTTCGAGGAGCCCCACATGCTCCTCAATCCACCTCTTCTGAAGCGCCCCCTCGCTTACAGGCTTCCCGCAGTAGGGGCAACTCACCAGAGGTGGTGGCTGCTTATCGGTCATCCGGGGCTGAGGGGTCTTCGCCTCCTTGTCGAAGTCAAAGCCCACGTAGATCCCTCGCTTTTCGTCCAAAGCCCCTGTCCGGATTATCGGCAAGACGCCACCGCAATCATGCCGCGCAGCCCTGAGGAATACGTAGCCAGTATCCTGCTCGCCGTAAAAGCGCCCGAGCTCCCTCTGCGCATACTCGATCATCTTCCTTGCCTCCTCGTTGACGAGCTCGTAGAGCCTCCTGCCATACTTCGCGGGGAACTCAATAGTGGCGCGGAGGAGGAGGTAGGCTAGCGGGTTGTAGTCACCCGCTACCACCGCGAAGCCGAGGCGAAGCGACTCCAGCGGTATCGAGCCGCCACCCGCCATTGGGTCGACCACGACGAAGCTCTTGGGGTCCTTGGCCAACATCTTCTTGACTAGCTCCCTATCGGGATCTACCATATAGAGAGTCACGATCCTCCCAGTTCTGCTGGCGAGTTCTCGCATTCTCTCGAACCCTAGAGCCCTGGTGAAGTCCTCAAGCCTGGTACCTTCCCCTAGCGCTGCGGCCAGCGTGATCGCGCGTGCGGTGCTCGCGGGCCTCCTAGCCGGGTAGTACATCAGGTTGTTGATCTTTGGTAGGTTCAGCCCTTTTGCATCGCTCACTCCTAGTAGTTTTCTCATTTGCTCCTTAGCATCTTTCGGAATTAGCTTCAGGAAACCCGTCTCGTACTCCGCTACCTGGTTTACCTCCGCTAGCGGGAATTCCTTCTCGATGAGCTTCATCACACCACCTCGTGGTAAAGGGTGAGCAGCCCCCTCATGTGCTTCGAGGCGCGCCGGGCGAGGGCGCCGTCGATCATCGGCTTCCCCCTCCTCTTGGGGTTCTTCAGGCTGGAGAGGTAGGCTAGCTCCCAGACAGCGTCCGCGACCACCTTTGGTGTGTACTTAAGCGCCTTCTTGAGCAGGGCGCCGGGATCCCTGGAGCCGAGGGCTGCGATGAACCAGGCGGCGACGCAGGGGAAGAGCTGCAGCGGTATGAACAACCTCCCTTCAGTGTCCGGCTCGCCGAAGGTCTTGCGGAGTGCCTCGAGCATCGCCCTGGCATCCTCGCCCGACGCCTTAGCGAGAGGGTTTAGCCCGTCGCTCAGGTAGAGGCTAAGCCAGGAGCCGTCGAAGTGGGCATAGGGTTTCAATTCTGACATCGGGTTGAACTATAGAGGGGTCAGTATATATAGTGTTTCTCGACAACTACCAAGGGAGCCAGCTTCGACAGGATGTTCGGCTCCCGCCCGTGCTCGAGGTACCAGAGATCCCCCTCCCTGGCGAAGTCGTAGCCGTGGTCGCTCACGATGAACGCCCTAGTGGGCAGGAGCCTCGCGAGCTCCTCGACGTACGCCCCGAAGTGCGTGTGTGCTTTTCGCGCTAGCTCCTCGAGCTGTGCTGGCTTGCTCATGACCTCATGAAGGATCCTGTCGAGGCTCGACACTTTCTGCCCGCCCAGAGTGGTCGCCACTTGGAGCATGCTGGCCTTCCGCACTTCCTCCAGGAAGCCGCTCGTCCTGCCGGTCTCGTTCACGTAGGCGTACACGGCTAAGGCGCGGGGCTGCGCCTCACGTAGCTTCGCGTAGAGCCAGTATAGCTCGGGCAGGCCCAGGCAGTCGACCACGACCGGCGCGTAGCCCCCTGCTCCGAGCTTCTCGACGTATAGCAGCGCGCTTCTCAGCGAGAGCTCGGGGGTGGGCTGGAGCCTCTCCAGTAGCTTGATAAGGTGGTGGATTGAGCTCGATAAGCCCCTCCCGCCGGCGTAAGCCCTGGCAACCGCGAGGAAGAACTCGCTGTAACCGGTACCCTCGCGGAGCGCGGACGCTAGGAGCCTGCTCACCGGGGGCCAGAGCTGGTGCATGCTTTCACGTGCAAGGGGTTATTGGCCTTATAAGCGTGTCGTTAGCTTCTGGGCTTGAGCCCCCCAGCGTTCCCGCTGAGGGTCGCTGGCGCAGAGCTCCCTAGAGTAGCCCGAGCTTGTTCTCCAGCTCCTTGTACTGCCTCTTCTTCTCGTACAGCTGGACGAGGTCCTCGATCTCGATGACCCTGAAGTACTGCTTGACCTCGTGGAACGCCCCGCTGATCCACTTCTCGGCCTCTCCCCGCTTCTTGGCTGTGGTAACGAGGATCGCTATCGAGTTCCACGCGTCGAAGGCGTGCTTCAGCTTCACGAGGTCGGCGTAGAGGTCCCCCTCGATGGAGACCTCGAACACGGCGTAGGGTACGCCTCTGGCGATCCTCTTCCAGGCAACGTCGATCCTCTTCCCGTCTATCTCGACCTCTTTCTCGACGAACTTGCCCTGCATCCTGCCTATCTCGGCGATCATGTCGACGATCTCGTCATGGGAGCGGGGCTTCGCGGGCCTGGGCTTAACGTTCCTGAGCGTGTACTCGTCCAGGATCTTGTCGAAGATGGCTGAGGAGTACGTGGCAGGGGGCTCATCCCCGAAGAGCAGGATGGACCACCTGTCGGCAGTGGGCCTGAACATGCTCGCGCCGAGCGCGGCCAGCTCCTCCTTACGGAGGGGCTTCACGCCGTCGAAGACCTCGGGATTCAGCGGGTCGGTCGGCGTCGGCGCAAGCTCCACGGGCTGGAGCAGCCTCAGCCTGACCTGGAGCGGGTAGCCCGCCGGGTTCTCGACCCAATAGTGGACGGGCTCTCTGCTCTCGGAAACTTCCACGACTTCCGCCACTCCCCAGACGCCCTTGACCTCCTTGTGCTGGAAGTAGAGGAGCGCCCTGAGGCCGGGCTTGAGCGCCGACCACCTCCTCCTGTTCAGCTTGTTGTCGGGGAAGCCCCACAAGCCCTCGCTTAGCAGGGATTTGAAGTGCGGGTGCGTGCTGCTTATAAGGTTGATGATGCAGCCGGCTATCGCCCTCCCCATTGTTGGGAACGCCCGCCCTCTAGGCATAAACGGCTCACCAAGCTGTTTAAGTGCCCGCGGGGGAGTACTCGCATAGCGCCTTATATATGTATGTCTGGTTTTACGCAGGTTAAGTGTGGAGAGCTCGGACGTTCTCGATGCTATAGGCGTGGCGCTAAGCG
>NZ_JBMFLX010000136.1:0-3335 GCF_049970975.1 Infirmifilum sp.
CCCCCATACCGTCTTCGTATTTATGGGTGAAGGTCCCCTAAGTGAAAAATTAAAGAAATTGTCGCATGCGCATAACTTGAAGGCGATATTCACAGGGAAGATACCCCACAGGGAGATGCCGTACTACTACGCAGCTACTGACGTGTTCTGCAGCACCAGTTACGCTGGTCAGGGAGTCTCCGTGCTCGAGGCGATGGCCTCCGGGAAGCCGGTGGTGGGGTATAGGATCGGCGTCGTACGCATACGCGACGGGATTGACGGCTTCCTCGTCGAGGGGGGCAACGTAGAGGAGTTCGCGGAGAAGGTTTTGCTCCTGGTGAGGGACTCAGAGCTTAGACGAGCTATGGGGGCTAACGCGAGGGTTAAGGTTCTCTCGCAGTACAGCATCGCGGCTTCGGTGAGGGCAGTCTTGAGGCTCTACTACTCCCTGCTGCGCCGCAGCCTGCAGCTCAGCGCAGATGAGGGGATACTTTTTTAAGCTCGGGGGTACGGGATACATCGCTTAGGTGGGAGCGTGATTGTGGGTCTGAGGCATGATATCGACAATACCTATGGCCTCAGGAAGGGCTTGCCGAAGCTAGTGGAGATCGAGGACAAGCTGGACCTGAGGTCGACCTTCTTCGTGCGTGTTGACGTGATTCAGTCGAGGGAGGACGAGAGGGCATTGAGGAGAATAGAGGATGAGGGTTGGGAGATAGGCCTTCACCTGGTAAACACCATCGGAACGCCCGCCCTGCCCTCGCCCCAGGAGGAGCTGGAGCGCCTTAGGAGGGTGTTCGAGATTCACGGGGTGACCCCCTGCGGCAAGACTATCGGCTTCAAAGGCGAGGTTACGTGGAGGGTTATGGACTCGCTCGGGCTCAAGTACATGGAGGGATACGGGGAGCCAGGCTTCCCAGTCCGCACCTTCGTGATGCCGACCCACCTCTCCTTGGACATATACTACGTGAGGAGGTTCGGCGAGAAGAGGGGGTACTCGTTGTTTAAGGCTGACCTCTTGAGAATGCTCGGGGAGAGGGGGGTAGCGACCGTGCTTGTGCACCCTGAGTGGTTTGTGAGGTCGGTGGGAGGGGCTGGGGCGACTAAGGCAGTCATGACCATTCTGGGTATAAAGATGCTAAACAACATCTACAGGACGTTTCTCCAGGAATTCAGTGGCGTGATTAAGTTCATGAAGTACATCGATCTTTACCAGGTTCTTAGCGGTAGGTGATCCCCCGTGTCCGAGGGAGGTAAAGCTCAACGCGAGCTGAGACCCAGGGTCGTAGGCATTATTATAGCTAGGAATGAGGAACAGAACATCGCGGATGTCATAAGGTCGCTTCAGCAGCAAACAATGCCTTTGACCGCGATAATAGTCGTTAACGATGGGTCGACTGACAAAACCGGCGAGCTTGCACGCGCGATGGGTTGCAGCGTCGTCGACCTTCCCTACCACGAGGAGAGCTACGCGGGCAGGCCCGAGCTCGCTGAAAGGGTTAACGTGGGGCTCAGTCTGGCTGAGAAGTACGACCCCGACTATGTGCTCGTAATGGGTGCGGATAACATCCTCCCGAGCGACTACGCCGAGAAGATAATCGAGCGCATGGAGAAGGATCCCAAGATCGTCATCGCTAGCGGCCACATCGAGGGGGAGCCCTACTCCGAGCTCATTCCTCGGGGGTCTGGCAGGATCATACAGGTTTCTTGGCTCAGGAAAGAGTTTGGCGGCTTGCGGGTCCCCGCCTACTGGGGGTGGGAGGCTTACCTGGTGTTCAGGGCCTTAAAGTCAGGGTATAAGACCAAACGTTACCGCGATATTACAAGCAGAGTTAAGAGGAGAACGGGGCTAGGCAAGGCTGAGTACTGGGGGAAGGGGATGTACGCCCTGGGTTACGACTGGAGGTACGCTCTGGGCAGAATCTTCCTGACGTTCCTAAAGTCGCCGCCGGCAGGTCTCAGAATGTTCTGGGGGTGGTTCAGGCATGAGGGCGTTGAACGAACGGACGTGGCCGACTGGGTGAAGGAGTTTCAAAGGAGAGAGTTCTGGAAGCGGGTGTGGGAGGTCTTGGCTAGAAGAGGGCGTAAGTAGCTTTCGCTATTAAGGGGGATGAAATACCATGCTTGCTTAAGCTAGGTTATCTTTACTCTTATTCTTTTAAGAGCATACCAATGATTTCTAAAGATCTTATGCTGAAGGAGATGTTCTAACACTGTGGAGTTGACTATACGGTTAGCGAACCTCTTCTGCATCAGGAAGATTCTCCCTACGAGCGTCAAAGGAATGTAGACATTTAATGTCTTGAAGTCCTTTCTGAACCCGAAGTGCTCGAGGAAGGTGTCTAATCCCGGGTGGTATCTGCTCCAGCTCCCGTACTGGATCAGCTTAGCTCCCTCTTTCACCGCTTTCTCTATTCCCTTCCAGAGTAGTAGCTCGCCTATATTTAGCTCCTTGTATTTATAGTTTATTAAAAAACGCGAGAACAGCGCTAGTTCGTTGTTCGAGAACATTGTGAACTCATATCCTATAAGCTTATCTTTCAGGAAAACTCCAATGCTATAGAATTTTCTGAAATTCAACGCGAGGAACTTAATTTCATTTGCTAATGCCTCCTCGTTCGTGTAGGATGGTGGGACTCCCCTCTTGGACCTGTTGCACTCCAGGATATCCGGTATATGCTCCCAGGGGTTTATTTCCTCGGCCCTGAGACCTACTCTTTCAGCTCTTCGGATGGCATTTCTGGCCTTTTTGTCGAGCTTGTATTTCCATATGTCGTCGAGCTCCCCCTCCACCACGAGGATCCTGGGTCTTATCACGCGTAAGTAGGATGCCTTTCTTGCAAAGAAAGAGCTGTAGCTCTCGAAGAGGTTCCTCATCAAAGGCTCCTTGATCCCGATTCCCACTACATCAGCCTTCAAGTTAAGACGCAGCTCCTCCCAGACGGCTTCAGGAGGTACGACGTGCTTAAGGTGGAGAGTTTGAGTGTCCCATGAAGGGAGATCCACCACGGTGAACGAACCTATCTTCCTCCTCTTCATGGAGAACCCCATGAATCCCTTTATCCACACTGTTTCACCGGTAGACAGGGAAACGAGGTCATAGACTTTCCAGTCATCTAGATCCGCTGGAAGTTGCCTGGGTGCAACAGTCTCCTTACCCATCGTCCACGCCCTTATGCGCTGTTCTAAACCCTGCCTTCTATAAAATTTTTGGGAGATTCCCCCATGGGTAAGGATGCACTAGACCATTTCTACCGCTCTATCTACCGCTCTACCCGACTGCCCCGCGGGGCTGCCTGTACTGCCGGGAAGAGGTTTATACGCTGTGTTTTCCCAGAACCTCTACTCTACCGTCC
>NZ_JBMFLX010000137.1:0-3282 GCF_049970975.1 Infirmifilum sp.
TCGGAGGGAGGAGAGCGTAGCGGATATGGGCGCCCCCCTCCTGCGAAATGCGAAGAAGGTTAGCGAAGCTGCCGAAGCAACTCCCACGAGGGTCGTACCCCTCCAGCTGGCCGAGACGCAGATCGTGGATGTTGAAGCCCTTGAGAAGGAGGTGAGAACCTTGGTGGAAGAGGCAGGGAAGTACAGGCAGTTCCTCAGGAAGCTGGATGAAGCCAGAGAAGGAGGTAGAATTTCGGAGAAGGCTTATGAAGAGCTGAAAAAGGAGTATTCAGAAAAGCTCATCGAGATAGAGAATAGGATAAAAGAACTTGAGAAGCGAATTGCCTCCCGAGGGTAATGCACAGTCAGAGAGATGAAAAGCATCTCATTTGGTTATAGATCTATAAGCTTCTCAATCTATTGACTAGATGCAAAATAGCATTGTAAACATTGCTGGGCAGAGACCCGCCCTTGTACAAGGCTCTTGTCACATCTATTACAACATCGAGGAGCCTCTCTCCCGCTTGCGCATGCTCGATCTCCCTCCTCCCGCGCTCCACCTCCTCCCTCGTCTGCGCTATCTCGCGCGTCAAAGATGCCAGCTTGACCTTCAGATCCTCTCGCCCCTCGATGAGCGCCCTGGCCTCCAGGATCTCTCTTTCAGCCTCCAGCCCGCTCAACTTCTTCTCCAGCGCCGCGAACCTCTCCCTGAGCTGCCCGATGTCGGGCGCGCCGCCGCCACCCAGCGCCCACCGCCTGATCGCCGCCAGGTCGGCGTCCACCTTCTGCAGCCTCTCCTGCAGAGCCGTGACCTCGGCGCTCCTGTCCACCCCCCTCACCCTCTCGTCGAGCCTGATCACCTCGATCCTGCGCGCGAGCTCCTGGCGCTGCCTGCTTACCTGCTCCACAACGCCCTGGACGACGTCGAGCAAGCGCTCCGCCTCTTCCACGAGCCCCTCCAGCTTCGCCACGTACTCCCTTTTAAGCTCCTCCTTCGCCGACTCCTCGCTGCGCTCCTCGCTCAGCTTACGGAGACTCTCCAGTAGGTGCGCTATGCCCTTCACGACGTCGGAGAGGCCGGCCGGCGGGAGGGGCTTGACGCCGAGTGAGGGGCACTTGGACGCGATCTCTTCGAGCTTAGCCACATAGGAGGAGGGATCCAGCTGGCCGGTGATGAACGCCACATTGAGCTTCCCAACCTCGCTCAGCAGCCGCTCCTTGACGGCCTTCGAGGATGGAGGCACCCTCAGGATCTTCAGGTAGCCCTTCTTCTCGAGCGAGTAGAGCGCGAGCTCCAGTGCCTCGTGCGTGAGTTCGACCGTGCCGCTGATCTTCCCGCTAATGCGCGCCGCCAGCTCCTCCAGTTCGAACTCCACCCTCGAACCCTTCGCCATCTCCCTCAGGGCCGCGAGAACGGCGAGCTCGGGCTCGGAGAGGTCGCTCAGGAGCCATCACCCCAGCTCGTAGTGCTCGTCGTACACTTCCCCAGAGGGTGGAGGGCGGGCTGGGGTGCCCATCGCAACGACAGCCGCCACGGCCGCTACAGCCGCTACAGCCGCCGCTACGCTCCAAACGCCCGTGTAGACATCGCCCAGCGTCAAGCGCACCCTGTACTCCCCCCCGTGAGCGCGAAGCACTCCCTCGGCCACGTAGCCTCTCTGCAGGATAGGCCAGAACGCGAGTGGCCACAGCTGAACATTGTTCGCGCGGCTAACGTCCCACGGCCCTAGGGATACGTTCCAAGATCCCAAGGGCAAGGTTATGGTAAGGTCCCCCTCTTCGACGCCCTTCATATCAATCTTACCTATGTACAGCGCCCTGCCCAGCCCCTCGAAGCTCACGGTGCCATTGAGCGGAGGCAGCTTGGAAGTGTTCACGTAGACTCTTAGCTCACCCCCCTCCTTCTTTATCCCTACGGCCTGCAGGAGGTCTCTCTCGCACTTTGTCCTGTTGGAGCTCAGCCAGTACGAGCAGCTGAACCTCTGTCCACCGTACTCGAGCGTTACATTGATCGGTTCGTCAATGATGACCACGTTTTCCACGGGAGTCTTGTCGCTGGGGACTTCGCACAGGTACTGCTTTTGATCCTGGCTGTAAGCTAGCGGCACTCTCACCGTGTGCAACCTTACTACTCCGCCGCTGAGCGACTTCCCGGTCTTGTTGCTGTACAAGGTCACCGTCAAGTTTTCCATAGGCACTCTGAAGGTTATATTTACGGGGTAGATGGACCTATCAGGAAGCCGATGAATTAACTTGTCGCTTGAGTTGTAAATGCCGCTGCTGTTTAGCCGCAAGGTGTAAACCTGCAGCGAGAAGTTCTTCCGCCCACAGTTAACGAAGAAGGTGATGTTTACCTCGGCTACCCCCCTCTCGGGTGGACCGAGCAGAAGGCCCCCCTCGAGTTGCTCGCTAAAGCTCTTAGGCCCTACTTTCACCTGTGCCTCTGCGACGAGATTCGCTGCGGGGGGGCTTGGCGATACGGTTAGGTTGACTAGGTACCCTGGAACTAAGGTTACGTTCACTAGCTCTTCGAGGGGCCTGTTGGTGGTTCTGTTTACCAGGAAAAGGAAGGTATCCGTGCGCAGAAAGGCTGTCAGGTTACAGCGGGTACCAGGCGGGAGCGCTGGCAACTTTACCGGCTGCTCCAGAACCCCGTTTGAACCAACCTTTCCCCTAATCGGTGGAATGGAGCGGCTCGGCGCCCCACAGGTTATGTTCACCTCAACCTCACGACCTGCTAACGCCTTAGTGATGTTATAATATATGCGGCGACTGCTTAGAATACTAATGCGCTTTTCTAATAATTTAGGGGATGTGATATTATTTTCTAAGATAAATTTTATCGTTAAATTATCATATGCTTCTTCACTTATCTTTATTCTTATATTAAAAGAAGAGTTCGTATTTCCGCTTAGAACCATCCAGCCTTCATGCCCCTCCAAAGTGACGACTTTAGCAGCATGCTCAGGGGTGAACTCAACCCGAAGGGTCACGTTAGCAGGTACCTTCGCCCTAACGATCAGCCTGAAGGTTAGCGTCTCGCCGCACAAGCCGTCTTCAGGGGCCCCCTCTAGCTGCATTTCGAGTGAGTTGTTACCCTCAGAGTTGGCTGGCGTGAGGGATGCAAGGAGGAGGAGCATGGAATAGATTAAGAAAAGGGCGAACTTTGCCTTGCACACGGCCTATCGCCTGCGCACGCCCGCAGCTAGCTAGAGCCCGCCGGCGACGAGATGAAGGTTAGCTCGAGGACACCGGCGACGTTTATCCTGTCTCCGTGCTTGATCGGCACCGGCCCCTTGCCCC
>NZ_JBMFLX010000138.1:0-3277 GCF_049970975.1 Infirmifilum sp.
GCAGTCGAACTCTCCAGCGGCCCTTAAGCCATTCCTAAACACTTCGCTCTTAGTAGAACCAGAACCGCTCACATCAAAGTTGAAGAACAAGGACAGCACTTTCCCCCTCACCCTGACAGTGCTTGCTAGACGTGAAACGTTTTTGGACGCCGAGGCCAAGACATGCCTGAAGGAGTGTCCCGTAATCCTCCGGGTCTTCTCGATAAAGTCAACAACTTCCTCATTCACCACGTACTCACCCCGCTCTAAGAGCTCCCAGTACAGCTTATTCTTCAGGTCACCAAACTCCAACACTAGCCTCTCCCTTTCCTCCTCGCTTAGACCTCTCAACACTCCAAAAGCCTGGAGTATTGCACGCGCCCCCTCGTAACGCGGCCTCCCAGACACGTATTCGTGGTAAAACTCACTCGTGAACCCCTCTATCCGGTACTTCTCGCATGCAAGCCTCCACGCCTTCTCGTGGGGAGTAAGCACCACAACGCCGTCAAAGTCCCAGAGCACTGCTACAATCATATATAACTGGATAGTAGTATAAAGCTTTAAATAAATAAATTTAATTTTCATAAGAAACATTAATAACTAGAAATCGAGCAACGCCGTCATATTCCACCAGAAAGACCCCCATAGCGAACAACTGGTATGTATATAAGCCCTGTATAATTTGTCAGGTGATCTTCTCATCCGGTGATCAAAAGCTTAAGGCAAAAGCTTCACTTACTTCCCGCTCGGTACAGACCTTGCGATCCGAAGGTAAAGCATGAGGTAATCTTTTTCAAGGGTTATTCGAAGTTATACTTGTGGGATCGAAAAGGTTGATTCTCCCATCCAGGTACATCAGTCTCAAGAGGCTTTACGCTTACTACCTCGCTAAGGAAGAAGGGCTCAAGGGCCTCTCGGAGAGCAGCCAAGCGGCCTACGCGAAAGCAGCGAGCGTGCTTCTGGTAGGCTTAGAAGGGGAGCTGGGCTTCGAGGACTTTAAGACTAGGCTGGCAAAGAGGGTTCTAGAGGATCTCAGGGTGGGCGATGCGTTTGGCGTGTTAAGGAGCGCGGGCCTTCCTGTCAATGGCGATACCCTGTCTTGGGCGCTCTCGAAGGTCGGCGTTAAAGCCAGCGCCAGCACCTGCAAAAGCCTGCTAGGCCTACTAAGGGCCACTGGGGTTGTAAGGGAGCGCCCCATCCCCGTACTGCTGGAAAGACCCGAGGACGGCGTGTACGAGCTCGTCCTTGCGCTCGGCAGGGTCAAGTACAAGCGCATCGAAGGCAGGTTCGCGAACGCGCGCGCTATGGTTCTCAGCCTGGTCAAGGGGGGAAGGGTGGGCGTGAGACTAAGGGACGTCGAGCTTAAGCTGGATGGTGTCGAGGATTGCGATGATGTGAAAGAAGGGGTTCCCGAAGAGTTCCTCGAGAAGTGGAGGGACGTGAACGGCTTCGAGAAGAAGAGGGTCGTGATCCCGGGGGATGCCATTGTCTACGCCTTATTTAAATGAACTCAACAGAAAGATCGACTATCTCAAGCGGGACAGAGAACTGTCAAGGAAGGTTTACGATGCTTTCTCGAAGGGCGTGGCCATCGATGCGCCACACTACCAGCTCAAAGATCTGTTGATTAGGTTCAGGGACATTGACGATTTCCTCCACGATCTTAGGAAACGGTTGGAGGAAGAGAACTACTCAACAGCATACGCGATCCTGGGGGAACCGGGCACGGGAAAAACACAACTGGGGTTCTTCATAGCGCATTACCTGAATAGCGATAACGTGAAGGTCATTTACAACGACCTGAAGTCTGTGGAGGAGCTGCGCCAGCTGAGGAGTAGGGCTCAAGAGCTCGTCCGCACCGGTTACAACGTGGTTCTCATGCTGGACAACCTTGACAGCTTCATTTCACACGTTACTTCAACCCCGAACGGCGCGCGGGACATTTTTGAGCTGGGTAACCTAGTGCAGATGCTCTCCGATAGGCCGCAAGTAGTAGAGGGCAAGCTGAGGGGAGCAGCTGTGATCCTGCTCCTTCATTACAAATGGTTCAACTTCCTCGTAGAGAAGGATCCCAGGCTCAGGCGCGTCAAAGAGCTAAAGTCTTTGCATATGATAGAGTTTGACAAGGCTGAGGCTGTTAAGAAGGAAGTGAGTATGAAGGAGTGGGAGGAGCTGGCGCTCTCCGTTCTAGCTGCCATATGCGCGTACGATGAGAGCTACGAGAGAGCCCTAATGTACGGTGGCGAGGATATAGTCAAGCTGTTCGTTAGATGGAGCGCCAGCCTGCTTGAGCTCAAAGGGAAGATGCCGATGGGACTCTTCATATGGAACTGCTTCAGGTTCTTTGAGGGCGTGCTGAAGGGTCTCTCCCGCAGGCCTCCCGAGCCCATCGAAAGAGGCCGACTCGTCCAACGCCTGGTCGAAACCATTCTCACAAAATCGGAGCTTAAAGTAGTGATAGAGGACGTACAGCTCAACGGCCAGATCGTGTCTGGAAGGAGCTCGGTGTTTGATCGACCAGACCTTGAGTTAAGGCTGTACCAGGGCTTACCCGTAGGAATCCCCGTCAGGAGCTTCTATATGGAGATTAAGAGCGTCAGCTCTAAGAGCAGCATGAGGCAATCCTACGAGCAGCTTGTTCGTTACGCTCGCGAGAAGCCTCTGATCGTGGTCATCCTGGCTGAAGATGTGGCTCAGGTGGAGGAAGAGGTGGAGAGCCTCGAGAGAGAGCACCCGATCGTTTTCTTAAAGTACCCACTGGCGTTATTCGAACCAATAGTGCTTGTTAGCGATGAATCAATGCAGTTCAATCTTTCGAAAATGCTGGATAAGGATATTGCTAGTGATGTTGCATCGGCCATAATGGTTTTATTTTCTAGGAGTAAAGTTAAAGAGGAAGAGTATGGGAAGATAGAACCACATGAAAAGGCTTTAGAGATAATCAGTAAAGCGAAGCTAAGGACAACTACTGTTAGGCAGAGAAAGTTGCATGATATTAAAGAAGCCGTAAAGGAAGTTCTGAAGGTTGAAGATAGTGCTGCGGAAAAGATAGCGCTTGGTATCGCAACATCGTTAACTAAAGAGGGGTTCTTGAGTAGAAAGAGCGAAAAGCTCTTCCAGACGGTGCCCACTGCTTGGAGGGATCGCGAGGAGGGGGCAGTTGAGATAGTATCGAAAATCATCGAGAGATACCAAGCACCGCTCCTCTGACCCTCGGAAGTAAGCCACACCTTTGCCAGCCCAGCGTACCGCCCGGTACTACAATCCGCCCGCACTAAAAGTCACCTTAATCCCCTCC
>NZ_JBMFLX010000139.1:0-3257 GCF_049970975.1 Infirmifilum sp.
CATGTATGAATGTAAAGCGTTGCCGAAAAGCATCCGCCGGACAAGCAAAAAACCTACAAAAAACTTAAAAACCCACAAAAACAACCAAAACCAGCCCCAGAAATCAAAAAATAGTTGAAACAGATTGAAAGTGCCGCGGTCCAGCCCGCTGTGGTAGCCAGGTCCAGAAATCAAAAGATAGTTGAAACTGCACGCTCACCTGCGCCACTGTGAGAGCGGTGAGGAGGCCAGAAATCAAAAGATAGTGGAAAGTCACTGACTTTCGATTTTTGTAGTTGACGAGGTACGGCGTAAAAGTCAAAAGGTAGTTGAAAGCTGAGATAGGTCCAGTAAAGAACGTGGAGGAAGGGAGTTGGGACGGTCTTTACATTAGCTCCACGGTTTTTCCTCACGTTACACTGGTACTGGTGGAATGGTTAGGGAGGTAAGTGACAAAGACTCCTTTTACCTTTTTGTGGAGGGAATTGAAGTTGCGAGAGTCCTATCGCTAGACAACCTAGGGCTTTTCCATGTGGAAATTAAGGACGGGGATTACCACATCTACGAGGAAAGGAAGTTTACGATCGGCGATGAGACGTTCGGAGTGGAATAGAGGATCAGCGTCCTTAAGGACAAGCAAGAGATAGATCTGGTGAGTCAACGTGCGAAGAGAGTCGCCCTATTCGGTGTCTGATTCCTCGGGACAAGAATGTTGAGAAACTTAGCGATATTCTTTGAGAAGATAATAGTTATAGATTACGATCGTGTAGGCGAGGAAAACGTTAATTATCAAGACCTATATATAATAGACGATATCGGGTATGATAAAACTCTAGTTGTATCTCACGACGCTACATTAGTAGTCTCACACTATCACATTCGTTGCCCATACTTCCTCGGGTCCTGACACTGGCTGAAGAGCGTCATGGGAGTGACCGTCGCCTTATAGACTCATCGCCTGAGCGTCTGCGTGCTTAAGCCACAATCTCCATGATTAGTTGTCAGTAGTTGTCACTACACCCGTCTTCTCTGTCGTCATATATCGAATACTCCGAGCCAATTCCGCTTTCGAATACTCCGAGCCAATTCTGCAACAGGGTCGTTTAGCATCCTCCAATCTTGATAGGGGAGCCTATGGTAGACTCCGGCTATATAGGGATACCCGCCCATCTCTCTAATCTCTACGTATACCTCTTTGGACAGGTAGCGATTATTAGGGTCCGGAATGCAAACCCTGATTATTTTTCCACCGAATGGGCTCCTACCTACGTAGTTGTTATACTCCCTTACGTGTTCGCATCCCATGGGTAGATACCTCTTTCGTATTTATAAATCTTGCATACACGATGCGACGAACTCTACAGTACCGGCCTCCGAGACCGCTTACGGCTCTCCGAGCATGCTGAGCTTGATAGGCCGGACGAGTAGGAGTTCCCAATTCTAACTCCCTTCTGCCGGTGACTCCGATAACCTGTATCCTGGGACTTGACTATAGTGTGACGACTTACGCAGAACCTGCTAGGCATTGTTACAGTATATGTAAATTATCTGTAGTCTAGGCTAGGAAAATCATTCATGAGATTTGACCGATTTCCTCCAGCACGGTGTCGAGCCCTGAATTCCACTCTTGGTCGATCATAACGCGTACAATGTAAGAAATTTTTTGTACGCACTCTCACAATCCTTGATGAAAATACTGTTCGTGAGCGACCTACACAAGACCCTAGAGAGCCTGGAGGAGATGGAGTCGGTGGACTGGTTGCTGAGCATCATTGACGCCGTTAAGCCCGACTACCTGATCTCAGCCGGGGACATGGGGGAGGCTATCACCGCCTACGACTTGCAACGGATAACGAGCAGGACGAAGGCGATTATAGTCTACGGCAACCACGAGAACTTCCTGGTCATCAAGGACTACTGCGTAAGGGACGGCCAAGTGATAGAGCTAGGGAACCTGAAGGTCTCGGGGATCAACGGCCTGGTTGAGGAGGACGAAGAAAGGAAGGGGAGGAGAAGGGAGTACGCCTTTGACGTAAGGCTCCTGGCGAGGCTCAGCAAGAGGCTCGAAGGGGTGGACGTCCTCGTCTCCCATCAACCCCCTTACTTGCCCGAGGTCTACCCTGGTATGAGGTACAGCCCGGGGCTGGAGGCCTTCACCCGGTTCCTGTACGAGGTGAGGCCCAAGCTCCACCTCAGCGGCCATATGACGGGGGGTTGCTACACCTACTATGAGTTCCCCTGGGGAGGGCGTTACTTGAGAGTCGACAGCTCCTCGAAGCACAGGTGCTACGCGGTGATAGAGGAGGATAGAGTGACGGTGTACGAAAGAAGCGCGGAGATCTTCGCGTTTGAGTGGGGCTGAGGCCCTGGGTGACTGGTTAACGGCACAGTCGGAACCGGGACCTAAGGGAGCTTTTACCCCCCTACTAACAACCGCCGTACGAGAACCACTCTAAATGGACAGCCGCGTTCAGCAACATGTTGCGGCCCCTCAGATCCAGCAGGCGGGGTGAGGAATCTAGATACCTATGAGCCCCGTGGAACTTCACAACACTAGCAATAATTTAGTAAATATATGGACTTTATAAAGACAACCAGCCAGCCACACCACCCGATGCCACGAGCGTTGCAACAACAAGGTCTTAAAAACGCCTAGGTTTACACATGTCTAGAGGAGGCGCACGGCGGAGGCCGCCCCTCCCATCAGCCACGACATACGTCATCACGCGGCCCTCCCCTATCTACACAGCAACCCATAGAACTATCTACCCGATCCCAAGCGTTGAGGGGGCAAAAAGCTCTGTGCTTAGCGCCGTGCACAGAGGCGCTACCCCTTATACGTCTCGTGTTGCCTACGCCAACGCGCAACACCTCCCAGCTCCACACCGCCGCACTTCCTCGACCTCATTGCGTTGAGAGACACTGCCCAGATCTACAGCCGCGCTACTCGCCCGCGGCTCTCGGAAGCTTGCCCCAAGCGTTGAGGAGAGAGTGTAAACAGCTGGGCTAGCTACCGCAAGCCGGGCCTCGCACCTCCAGACATGAAGCGTAAAATAGACGACACTAAGATTCTTTACAAACACATAAACATGTACACGGCGCGGCGAAGAATGGCGTTGGGTCTCGGCGTTTTCTCATCCTCCACGTTGCTGTGCTTGCGAAGAATGGCGATCGCCTATCCTGAAAAGAGACATATATGAATGTAAAGCGTGGCGGAAAAGCGTCCGCCGGACAAGCAAAAAACCTACAAAAAACTTAAAAACCCACAAAAACCATAA
>NZ_JBMFLX010000140.1:0-3133 GCF_049970975.1 Infirmifilum sp.
TACGAGGAGGTCGAGGGCTTCTACCGCTTCAAGACGTATGTCGCAGGCCAGTGGGAGGGCGGGAGGGAGTACATCAGGGTTAGATCCCCTATCGACGACAGCGTCATAGCAGAGGTCCCTAAGCTCTCCTGGGAGCAGGCCGACAGGGCGCTGGGCCTCGTCTACGAGAAGGGCCGGTGGCAGGTGCGGGACACCCCTGGGTGGAGGAGGCTCGAGCTACTCGAGAGGCTGGCCGACCTCATGGAGAGGCACAGGGAGGATTTGGAGCTGAGCCTCGTCGTCAACGCCGGGAAGACCCGGGCCGAGGCGAGGGGGGAGGTGGACGCCAGCATCGACAGGCTCCGGAGGGCCGACCTCGACGCCAGGAGAATATTCGGCGAGTACGTCCCGGGTGACTGGGACCCCACGACGCAGGAGACCGAGGCGCTGGTGCGCAGGGAGCCCTACGGTGTCGTCCTAGCGATCGCGCCGTTCAACTACCCTCTCTTCGACACCGTGGCGAAGTTCACGTACAGCTTCGTGGCGGGGAACGCGGTGGTCATGAAGCCCCCCTCCGCCGACCCCGTGCCGATCATACTCCTCGCGAAGCTCCTGGAGGAGGCGGGCTTCCCCAGGGAGTCCTTCGCTATCCTCACGATCCCGGGCTCCGAGAGCGACAGGATGGTCGCGGACGAGAGGATCAGCGTGGTGAGCTTCACGGGCAGTAGCTCGACGGGCAAGAGGGTCCTCTCCGTCGGGGGCATCAAGCAGTATATAATGGAGCTGGGAGGCGGGGACCCCGCCCTCGTGCTGTCCGACGCCGACGTAGGGGCGGCCATCGAGGCTGTGGCGAGGGGCATATACTCGTACGCGGGGCAGAGGTGCGACGCGGTAAGGCTAGTCCTCGTCGAGAGGCCTATATACGAGGAGTTCAAGGCCAGGCTCGTGGAGAGGTTGTCCAGGGTCGTCGTGGGCGACCCCAGGAGCCCGGGCACCACCATGGGTCCCCTGATAAGCCCCTCCGCGGTCGACGAGATGCTGAGGGCCGTCGAGGACGCCGTGGAGAGGGGCGGGAGGGTGCTGTACGGCGGCAGGAGGCTCGGGCCAACGTACGTGGAGCCGACGCTCGTCGAGATTATGGACAAGAAGGCCTTGACGGAGTCCGTGATGTACAGGGAGGAGGTCTTCGCGCCGGCAGCCCTGATCACGGACTTCGCCAGCGACGAGGAGGCGCTTAGGCTGGCCAACGGGCGCAGGTACGGGCTGGACGCGGCGATCTTCGGCCAGGACATAGACAGGATCAGGAAGCTTGTGCGCTTCCTGGAGTTCGGCGCCGTGTACGTGAACGACATGCCTCGGCACGGCGTGGGCTACTACCCGTACGGCGGCCGCAAGGAGTCGGGCATCGGGAGAGAGGGGATAGCTTACTCCGTAGAGCAGGTGAGCGCCTACAAGACGATAGTGTTCAACTTCAGGGGGAAGGGCGTGTGGAAGTACGCTTGAAGGAGCCAAGGCCGCGTTTTTGACTTCCAAGGCAGCTAGGGTGCTCATCGGGGCTAGGGAGGGGTGCACGCTCGTCGTTAAGGGGTCATACTCGAACCCGTGGTTGGGAATTTAGGGGAAGCACTCTCACCCGGCCACGAACGAACACACCATCTAGTGACGCTCTCCGTGGGAGTTCGCGTGCTAGGGCGTCCCTAGTACTGCGGCGATGGCCCAGGGAAGCCTGTTCTTCCGGGTTAATGTGGCTTCCCGGTATCCTAGGATTAGCTTTCCACCGGGTGCCTGTCTCGCCTCTAATAGGATGACGCTGCACTCACAGCCTGGAACGAGATAGCCGTCTTTCTCTACCAATGGCAGGAAGGCTATCGGGTCCTTGGTCGGCTTCTTCTCGCCGATCTTAACGGGCTCGACAAGCCCTGAGAATAGGAGTGTTAGGGCGTCTTGTCCAGGCTCTGCAACCGCTATGAGCCGGGTGGAGTTTAGTAGCCTTTTGACGAGTTCAGGGTTCGCGGAGATCACGGGCAAAACGTCCCAGCCTATGATGGCGAGGTCGAAGCTGGCCGACTCCTCGGCTCTTGCAGAGGGGATTACCGCGAGCTCCTTGGCTTTGATTGTCGAGTTTATGAGCTCGGCGAAGACCGGGTCCTCTGTCACGATAGCTATGCGCCACTGGGGCTTTTCGATTATTGGAGGGCTTTCCTTGGGAGGTGACCAGGGTACTAGTATGGGGTATAAGAGGAGGAATGCAAGGAATGCCAGGTATAAAGCTAGGATAACAAATGCCCACACGCTGTGTGGCTTGGGCAAGGCCGCCCTCATCCCCTTATCTGTCACAGCTCCCGTCACTATACTTAATATTATTGATATTTATGATATATGGTAGCTGTTTTTACTCTCGTTGAGCCAAAGGGACGTCGGGTGGAAGAGCTGCCGGTTCAACTGCGAAGACTAAGGGTATGCTGAGCGGAGAGCCAGGTAGACTCGCCGGGGCCAAAAAGTAAGGTCTTACTTGTCACGTTTCAGAGGAACATATTGCCGGGCGTGGTGGCGCTCCTAGCTGTGCCTCTAGTGTTCTTCGCTCGTCGGCGTTGAAGAGTGGATAGTGGGTGGTTAGCTTAACCGGATGGGGGGTTCTATCAACGCGGCGTTTAGGTGATTGTGAAGGTGACGCGAGTGGGTGTTGACGGCTTTATATGGCCGGTAGTCTACTCGGTGTTTTAGGATGGATTTTCGAGGGCTCTTTTTATCCGGCTTTATCCTCTAGGATCCTCTGGAGCTCGGATTAGCGGTATCGGGGACCCACCTGGAGCTTAATCAAGTCTCATATGGGGTTGTGTGGGAGGTTCAGCTTCGTTCAAGGTTAACCTTTAATATAAGTTAAACTATTCCTTTTAGTAGAACAAATCATGGAGGTTTTGCTCAGGATAAGGAAGAAAGGGGTTTTGATACTCCCTAAATCGCTGCGTGAGGCGGCGGGAATTGAGGAGGGGGAAGTTTTGGCTGAAGCTCGGGACGGCGTCATTGTTCTGAGACCGTTTAAGCTGAAGGAGGTTGAGGTAGACCGGAGGATAGTCGATGAGCTTCTCCGGGAGGAGGGGGAGCTGGAGAGGCGGAAGATGAATGGTATCCTCAGGGAGGTACGTGGTTGACA
>NZ_JBMFLX010000141.1:0-3126 GCF_049970975.1 Infirmifilum sp.
TTAGGAAGCTGAGGGATGAGCGAACGGGTTCATAATTTTAATTGCCGAGCGAGACTGACAAAGTTCATTATCAACTTAGCTACTCCGTGGATGGGTTTTAAATATATTGATTAAATTAATCAGAGAGAGATAAAAATTCTGAAGATGAACTCATATAGTAGGGTATGATGAAATGTCTCATCATAGCCCCGCCAACAAAAAGCCGCTTGTCATAACCGTGACAAATCAAAAGGGAGGAACAGGCAAAACAACCCTGACAGCACTATTGGCCTATGGACTTGCGGAGCGAGGATACAACGTTTTGATGCTAGATTTGGATCCTCAAGCGCATCTCTCATCCTTCTTCCTGAAAATCAACGAAATAGAAAGCATCAACGATGGTGTTATAGAGCTTGCCCAAAACAAGGAGTTTCACATTAGGAAACTGGACTTAAGAACCAAGGGAACAATTGCTCTTGTACCTTCAGGTCTAAATTATATTATGAAGGTGTATCGAGGCGAGTTGCCGTTTATGGACCCTTATGCAGCGTATAAGAGGATTTCCCGAGAGCCTGCTATAACTAACAATTATGACTACGTTATATGTGACTCTCCGCCAGAGCTATTTACACCAACCATCTGGGGTCTTTATGCTGCCGATTTCATACTTATACCCACTAACTTAGAGGAACTTTCCCTTGCGGGTGTGAAGTTACTAATTAAGGACGTGTTACCGGACATTATGTACACCTCTCGCCGGGACCTTAAAATCTTAGGAGTTGCTTTAATAAACGTGACAGGGCATCACAGATCTGATAGTAAGGTTATTTTAAGACTAAAGGAAAGTTTAATTAAGTTCTTGAAGACTATGCCTCGCTACGTACGCGAAAAAATACATAAAGACCCCTTGTTTAACACCATAATTTACAGGTATGAAGGGTTGAAGGATCTTCCCTATAGACCTAGGAGATATGAAATTCCTCTGAAGAGAGTTATCGAGTCGAATACCAAACTCTATGAAAACATTCGTGATTTTACAAAAGAATTACTGGATAGGGTGCACAATTTTGAAGGGCTACAATGAAATTAGGGTAAGACTACCCGACCACTTAGTAACATGGCTAAATGAGTTTGCAAAGCAAACAGCAAGAACTTCTGATCAGCTCTTAGCGTACATACTCGAACACTATTATCAAGCATGGAAAATAGGCTACGAAATGGGTCGGGGGATAACGTCCGAAAGCATTTCGGAGAAGATCACAATTGACATCGAAAAAGTAATTGAAGACTTTGCGAAGGAGCTCGAGAAAAGAGGTTATAGCAAAAAGACTATTAAGGATAGGCGCACGGTCGCGAGAAGGTTCTTGAAATGGTGCATGGAGAAGAACATAAGTATAGCGTCCATTGAGGAAGAGCACATTGATCTGTTCGCTAGAGAGCTAAGCTTATCTACGAAGACAAAATACTGGTACAAGAATATATTACGTGACTTTTTGAGATTTCTGCAAGAGCGCTCAAGAGAGATGCGCTAGCTAATTGCCGCCTTAGTGCTACTACTCTGCTTTAAAGGCCCCAAGATCGGGCGGAGACTTCGTCGAGCGTGTCTACTAGTCTCGATTTACCAAGTTTTCCGGCCCTGCGACGTAAGAGTAGTGCCTGCTTATCCGAAGGTTTGGTGGAGGGAGCTCACTATACTTCTTGGTGTATTCGAGTAGGGTTCCAGTCTTTCCTAGTTTCTGACCTCACCTCCATTGAGTTCCTTTAAGTAGAACCACAGCTCCTCTCCTTTAATAACCAAGCTTAATCCCGTGTAAAGCAGTGATGGAACGAAGGCGTGGAGGCACTTCATCATTTTTCTGTGGCCACAAGCCGCTTTAATGCTCCTTCACAAGCTCTCAGTTCTCCTTCTTTAATCATTTCTCCTTTTCTTAAAGCGGAGCCTATGTAGAGCACGCCTTTATCGCCCGTCCCCCAAATTCTGAATTTGCCTACGGGCCTCCTCTGATCCCAGAAGGCCACGTACACACCGAGCTTGGTTAGAAAACTCTTAAAATAGCTCCTCGCGAGATCCAATAGACTCTTCAAAGAACAGGTAGCCACTCACGTCCCGAAATATAGGCTCTCTGCGTAGGGAAAAGAAGCGCTTGCTCGTGCGCTACGTCGTTACGCAAGAGCCGCGCCCGGCCGCGTTCCAACTCGACCTACCGCTAATTTCCCACTCTTCGCGCTAGCTAAGAAGTGAGACAGCCTCCGACCCTCTATTACTCGGGCTTAACGACTTCTCGCGGCTGAACTGGCAGCCAATCACCTTTAGCCCCTTATCTCTCAAAACGCTAGTGGAACAAGGCGCCTTAGGAAAAGCAAGGGTAGAGCTTAGCGCGCGTCGCCCTATTCGGAAGTCCCCAATGGAACTTCTGTGGAGGTGCATGTGAACTGCTTTGACCAACAATGCATGGAGCCTATGCTGAAGGGCGTTATTTCTGGGGTGCTCTTTCCCGCTCTCAAGGTTCTGTTCTTCACGAGCACTGCTATTTGGAGAGGTCCTCAACATCGTCCATTGTGCGGTTTCAGGGAGTTCATGTCTAGCAGATGCTCCAGCCTCTCGTGGAACAGCATAGTGTGGTACATATAGGCAGGTGAAGACAGAAAAGCCGTGGTAGATTCCCTCGAGAGAAGCAATACACTCAACATAAGCAGGCCTTTACAGCCGGCCAGTAGTGCTGAGAGATCTGAGAGCCGCGCTGGCACTTTTCTCAGCCAGCCTACCCTTCCATAAACGTGTCTAAACTCATTCGGATAATAAAGTTCAGTAGGTTGACGCAGAGTGCCCGAGCGGCACCCTCTCGTACGTTCCCAGCGGGTTGAAGTATCGTCAGGAAAGCGGCTCCGAGAAGGAAAAGCGATTCAGCCTCCAGAAGCTTATCTTCTTTAGCCTTGAGGCGGCTTTTGGCAGGACTTCCTGCGGATAGACTAAGTCTTCTGTGGTGTGACAGTGCGAGAGCTTGAAGAGTATCCTCCCGTAGGCCTCCTCGTGCTTGCTGCCGATTGCCAGGAGGGCGGCTCTACCGGACGTCAAGATGAGCGTCGCGAATGCTAAGCTCGACTGGGAGTACCAGCTGAAGAACGCGTACGACCCGGAGAGGGCTA
>NZ_JBMFLX010000142.1:0-3114 GCF_049970975.1 Infirmifilum sp.
AGGCCGTCCCGCCTCTAGTAGCTAAGAGGATAGCTCAAGCAGTAATGCACCTACTTAAGACCCTGGAATAGCGGGTACTCAAACCAGCTCTTGGTTCTCTTTATTGTGCCCTTCTTTTCCCTTATAAGGCTCAATTGATGATTCAGGCACTTAAAAGAATTTTCACGATAATCTCGATCAGTTAGGTGTTTGCATATCTGGGGCAGTTTCCCTTTAGTACCTATCTGCTCCTCAACAAGCCTGCTGTTTTGTAGGATAAGCTGGTAAAGCTCGTTCCAGTCTGCAACCTTCCACATTCTTCTGAGGACGAAACCTATGTTTTCACGTACTTCTGTTCCGCTCCACGATCTATCATCAGGATCAAACAGCTTTTCGCTCCCTCTGAAATAGTGCCACCCCTTAGAGCCGTACTTTCCGTTGAGCTCTTTTTCAGTGCTTCGATCCCCCTGTTCCGCGCGCTTTACTAGTTTTACATCATTCCATGTAACATAGCCTATAATCTTGCACGGGATGTTCGTGACAGCATTTTCTACTTCTGCTAACCATTTTCTCCAATCCTCACTCATTTTTGCTTCTGCCTCAGGCACGTTTCTAATTATCCAGGCTAAGTGCTCGTCCGGAAGACCCACCCATACCGCAACGTATGCGTCGTAGGGTCTAGCTCGAATAGCCGAAGCTGGTACCAGTAGCCAGCGCTGATCTCTTCTCACTTCTTTGACTTCTATCCAGAAGTTTGCTGTTTCATAATCGTTGTTTCTCTTTATCGCTATAATGTCGGGGAGATATTCTCCAAAAATAAAGTCTGCTACATCAATGTCTGTAAGAACCTCTAGACCGCACTTATTTCTCAGAAACTCCCTGAACGCCACCTCTGCAATTTTACCATATATGAAGTTCTCTATGAATTCGCCGAGTGCCCTTTTGCCTCTCATTATTCCGCTGTACTTTTCGATCCTTCCAGTCAAATAAACATATATTGTGAAGCCCAGAATCTCTAAATAATCGTCTCTCGAGACGTATACGTCCTCTCCTACGGATACTGAACCCATAATTGAGCACCTCTGTGACAATTTTTTAAGTTAGCAAGCACTGACTGTGAACTGAGTGTCTTACGCGTTTAAATGTTTATCGAACCGGTGGAGTTCTGAGACTCGAAGCGCGCTTGAAGAACTTTTCCTCCGACAACGCTTACTTTCTTCATGAAAGCCACGAAGCGACTTCTCGAAACATCCCCTCACACTACTCACGCGGATAACTCATCTTTACCCGTCTCTCCGCAGGGTGTTTGACTTCTTTTCCATAGCGAACTTACATAAGCCTCTGAGCACACAGACTTCGCACTTCGGGCGTGAAGCAGTGCAGATGCTCCTTGCAAAGTCCAGCACACCGTAGTTGAACTCTTTCGCCAGCTCGGGATCTCTAGGCAGTATTCTCCTCGCGAGCTTCCAGAAGCTTGGATCCATGTGTGGCCTTTTTCTACTCGATTTAACGCCAAAGAACCTCTCAAGCATTCTTACCATGTTTCTGTCGAGAAGAGGCTGGGGCTGACCGCACGCAACTAGGAGCTCCTCAGAGGCGATGTAGTCTCCCACACCGGGGAGCTCCTTGAGAAGCTGTCTGTCGCAAGGTATCCTCCCGCCCCACCTCCCTACAATGTGCTCAGCAACCCTTTTAATTTGAACAGCTCTCTGGCGCTCTATGCCTAAAGGGCGCAGAATGCTCTCGACGTCTTCAGTCCTTTCGCCCACAAGCTTCTCTGGAGACGGGTACTTCTCAAGAAACAGCTTGTAAACACGCAGAACCTGCCTTGTTGTGGTCTTTCTCAGCATGAATGCTGCAACAAGAACAGCCCAGGGATCCCTGGTGTTCCTCCACGGGAGCCCCTTGTCACCATTAACTCTGTACCATTCTATGATGCCCCTCTGGAAGAACTCTGCTCTGCCAATTTCAAGCCCCAAGGATATTCACCGGTCCACCATCATTTCGGCTCTGCTTTCAATTCCATTTCTCATATTTCCAGCAAAATATATGCTAGCATGTAAACATTTTCTGGTCTAAAGTAAATTTCTGTATCCAAGTAAATAAGTTTACATGGGATTCAATAAAAAATGTTTGTGTAGCGTTGATGCGGTGGGTGTATCGGCTTCTTAAGCAATTTTTAGCCGTTTTCAGATCCTCTCCCCAGGGATTGGGGTAACGCCCTACACACTAGCTACCTGTCCGTCTCCCTCATTCCTTCATTAAGATGGTGATTCGTAGCCCATCACCACGTAAAACACCTCCTCGCCCCCTCCTTGGCAACCTAGGTAACCTAAGGCTTGAGGTCGTGAGACAACTTTAGAGGTTTGTGAGACAAGTTAGTGACACATATGTGAGGTGATAAGGAAGACGTAGTTATGCTTGCATCATGCTTAGACAATGCAAGAATCCAGGCAAGCATTTTTCCTTCTAAGGTTCTTCTAAGGGAGCCCGACAGGCTGGCCAACGGAGTCGATATCTGCTAGATATCCCGGAGATATCTAGTCTGGCAGATCTAGTTTAAACGCTACAAGCGAGGTAATCCTATGAGCTTCGCTGTTAGGACCAGCTCTACCTCCCTGAGTAGGGGGCGCGCGGTCTGTCCTAGATGTGGTAAAACAATATCTTAGGTTGAAAGGAAGAGGGTTGGCTTCACTCGATCCAGCTGTTTCATCAACCTGGGAAAAAAGAGGAGGAGAGGGATGTTATTTTACCACAAGGATCTTCTCTCCTTTTGAGAATATCCTCTCGAACAGCTCCTTTGCCATTTTTCTCACGGCTTCCGGACACTTCACCCTCTTCCCGTAGTATAACATTATTGCATTATAATCCTGCTGTGAAAGCTCTATCCTTTCCTGTTGTGGTGCTTGTGGTATTTGTGGTGCTATCCTGTTGGCAACATTCAGCAACCTAGAGGCTAGGTTCCTCAGTGCCAGAGATGCTGCCTCCTCCCCTCGATAAAAGCATTTATGCTAACTATCCTTCTTCCGAGCTCTCCAGTTAAGAAATCATTGATGTTTAGAGTTTGATCTCGCGGAGAGAGCGATAGTATGTCCTTTCTATATTGGATGTGCCCCTCGTCACTTCTCATCAGAC
>NZ_JBMFLX010000143.1:0-3071 GCF_049970975.1 Infirmifilum sp.
GACCTGAAGCTTTACCCCGATCTCTCTGAGTATTTGCCAGATCCCAGCGAGCCCGCTCCTAACTAAGTGCGAATCCTTAAATAGAGTCTCGCTTTACTATACCTGAGGATCGAAGATGAAAGTAAGCAAGTATGAAAAGCTCTTAGAGGATGAGAAGGTTAGGCGTTGGCTTAAGAATTTTTCTAGGGGGGGGCCTAATCACTAGCGAGGTTGCTCTAAGAAGGCTTAGTAAGGCATGCGAGCTTCTAAACTTTGATCAATAAACTCGCAATGTCTTCGGTTTTAATTCCAACTTTCTCAACAATCTCTCCAATCTCGTTGCTTTCATCTATTATTTTTAATGAAAAATATTCGTGAGCTGGAAGCTCCTCTTCTTTCTCATATTTAAATAATTCCAATGCTTCAGAAAGTTTCCCTCCCTTCTTTAAAACTAAGTGGTAGTTTTTGCACGGGGTAGCATATGTTACACCGCGTGGAGAGGGCTTGAGCTCCTAAGCCTTCTTAAAGAATGCGCAGTTGCGTATTTTCATTTCTGTTCAGCTAACCTCTTTAAGGAGCATCGTCGCCTCCGACAATAGTTACAGTAGCCGAGTTTTGAAAGAGACCCGGCCACTCAATACCCTCTGAATCGACAACAGTGTAATTCACTTCCAGGAATATTGGATATCGTATGTGTTTGCCCCTTGACATTCCCCTACAAGCGAGTTCAAAGCTGTTAGCTTTCGGTGTAAAGTACCATTCAGCACTCCACCCATGTTTTTCTGAAAGTTACTTGAATGGATATTCACTTATGTTTATCATGTATCCGGGGTCAAGCTTCACGCTGTTTAAGATGACGTAAGAGTTGTTATAGAACGTCGTTGCGTTGGGAAAGCCACTAAGGTTCTGCACTATGAAGAGAAATGTGATTTTGTAACTGTGATTCGTCACCCACATAGAGTCGGTTGTTAAATAGATACGCACCACTGCACCATGAGAGACACCCGTCCATTCCCAGCTTTTAGTAGAATCAACTAGAAGACGAGGCAAGACTAATACTGCAGAAATGATTACTGCACCTAACACCACTGCAACTAAAGCGGCAATAATGGGCAGAATCACTGCATTTTCATGTAACTACGTCTTCCAATAGATAACTTCACCAGAAATTTAAAACATACTTTTTTCTACTGATGAAACAAGAAACAACATGTAATAAGAATGAGAAAATGTTAAACTGCCTCGGTGATAAGTTGTAACAACTGTCCAACCTCCAAAATTGTAAAAAGGAAAACCAAACAGGATCACCCTTCTACAACTATATTTAAATCGATTATACGGTTTATCTATGTTATCAACATGAAGAAGCAGATGTGAAATTTGAGATTTCTACATACGATTCAACAAGGCTGGTATTTGTTTAAGAGTTGAAATAATGGTACATGACGGCTTTGGTTTTCTTGCTCTACTTTTTCTATCTACCAAAATATACTTGATCCCAAGCTCTTTGAGTGGAGGACTATCAAGATAGATGTTATCGGTCACATATACACAATCTTCTACTGGTACGGATAAATGCTCAACGCCAGTTAGGTAGATACGTGGGTCGGGTTTAGTTACGCCAGCTTCAAATGGAGTAATAATAGCATCAATGTATTTAAGAATCGAATTCTCTTTGAGAATTCTTTCAAAAACAAACCGAGGAGTTGACGTTACTATTGCAGTTTTGCAGAGTTTGCGCTTTAATTCTCTTAAGCAAGGTTTCACATCACCGAAAACCCTGAATTTTTCATTTACGTGGAAATAGCTAGTAGTTATAGCGATGATTTTATCATTCACATCATAACCGAGTAGCTTAAAGACAGTTTTATAGACGCTTTCTTCATCACGTATATTCCCTTTAAGGTACTCAATAAAGAAGGAAAATATCCTTGCGGCAACATCAATGCACATCCTGCTCTTCCTTTTAACGGAACAGGAAATATTGTTAGAATTACCTTTATTGTACTTGCCATTGGAAATTGTACACCTGATTTAAACACTAAAGCTTGCTGACTGACCCCCTCCCGACAGAGAACCGCGCATATCATGGCCGATCGAGCATACAGCGATTAACGGATACTCCATAATTCCCGAATTTCCTCAAAAATTATCTATTTACAGCTCTCTTAGCCCTTAGCATTATTCTCTACAGAAATCTATGAAACTTGGTAAAGTAAATATCAAGTTGAACCTGTAATGTCTCTTACCATCATTATGTTACTGCATATTCCTTTTACATGCTGACAGACCTAGTATTTAAAATTCTTCGCATATCCCATTCAGCGCGCAGAATTCGACCTTACGCTCTTCCCAACAAGAAAAGAACTAATAGAATGGTTTATTTATATAGTTAAATTATTCGGTTTATATGAGTTCCTTATTTCCACGCCCATCCCTTTCAACATCATCTGGGAATGTAGCTAAAGGATCGATTAGCATCTCTGCATGTTTCGTAAGAAGTTTCTGACCTTTTTCAAAGTTAGGATAAATAGTCTTCACAATTTTCCAAAACTTGCTTGTATGTCTTTTACTGATTACATGAGCTATTTCATGAGCAACTATATACTTTAAAGCACTCTTCGGTAATGCTACAGCGTTCAGCTTAACCAAGATCTTATTTCCCTCGAGCTTAGCTATTCTATTTCTTTTGCCATCGATTTTTTCTGTGATTTCAAAATCCAAATTAGCGAAAACATCAACTTTTTTCCTTTTTAGGATTTCGTTGTAAATCTTATGAAGCTCGGAGTAAAGTAGGCTTGATAAGAATTCTTTTAGCAGGAGGTGAGGCGAGTTTTTACAACTGTTTATGACAATTTTATTACCCCTAAGCTTAACACTATCCACATTCGATTTCTTTTCAACAACCACGTAATTCTTTCCAAATATTATTATGCTTTCCATCCAATTTCCTCCAGGGCTCCAAAAACACCCTCGGTTAAATCATCTATCTTACCCTTGTAATCTCTAAACTTTGAAAGCAGCAGGAGTCTGGTCTCCGCCTTAACCTTCCGTCTAATATCTCTCTGCAACTGCCAGCCTTCAAAAAGTAG
>NZ_JBMFLX010000144.1:0-3056 GCF_049970975.1 Infirmifilum sp.
TAGAAAAGAACTTCCCACTATACGAGGTAAACCTCCTAGCAGAATACGAGATGCTCTTCCTGAAAATGATACCAAGAGATGTTAGAGAAAAGATGACAGAGTTTCTCAGGGTAGGAGATCTTAAAGGCATGAACTTCCCAAAAATACATAATCTCATGTATTACCCAGCTAGGAGGCCTTCAACTGCCGCTAGAGCTGTAACTCTGGCTGCTGTGGTTGGTAGCGGTGTACCAACAGACACCTTCCTGAAGGCCATTGGGTTGGAGAATGCGAGGCTGCTTGCTAAGAGGAGCAGAGCTATAACCACACTATACATGGTAAGCCCTGATAGGGAGCTCGTCAGGGAGCTCGTAGGCGACCCAGCTAGTGTGGTCGTCGTTGATCCAATGGCTGGCGGTGGCTCGATACCCCTTGAGTCCCTGCGCCTAGGCTTTAGGACAATAGCCGGGGATTACAACCCAGTAGCATATCTCATACTAAGGGCAACCATAGAGTTCCCGGCGAAATACGGTAGGAGGCTCTACGAGCATGTACTCGAGGAGGCCCGGAAAATGCTGGAGTACGCTAGGAGGGAGCTCGGGAAGTTCTACGATGAAAACGTAAGGTCATACATACTCTTTCTTGGGGCGGAGCACGATTGTGGAGGGGTCATACCGCTGATCAACCGACCGCTACTTAGTAGAAGGCAGGGAGTCTATGTAAGACCCGAGTTCAACACCGAGGGTAAGACGGTCGAGTTCAGAATCGCAAGCCAGCCACCCCCACCGATCACTCTATGCCCGTACTGTGAAAGACCTGTCAGCGTGGAGGCGCTTAGGAGGAGGTGGGTGCAGAAGCACGTCGAGCTCCTCAGCAGGCTCTTGGAGGGCGATGAAAAAGCCGTGGAAGAGATTGAGAGGACGTACCTACTAGCCGCCGTTAAACTCAGGAAGGGGGGATACCGGGAACCAAGCGACCATGACCGCCGGCTACTGAGGGAGGCCGCGAGAGAGCTTGCGAAGATAGCTAAGGAGGAGAATGTACTAGATTACCTGCCCATAGCCGAGATCCCAGACGAGAACGAGGTGTTCAAGGACGCTAAAAAGATGGGGTTGAAGCACTGGTATCAGTTGTTTAGCCCGAGGCAACTACTAGCACTATACAAGCTCATAAAATACGTGAGATCCAGAGCTGTCGAGCTACGTGACGCCTTGGGAGAGGTAGGTGTTGCTGTAGCGTTGTATTTGGCTCTCGCGATCGGAAAGCTCGTAAATTACGATAACATCTTTACGCAATGGGACGCGTCCGAGTCAACTATTAGAGATGTGGTAGGCTCTCAATACGCGTTGGGTAGAAAAGTCAGGCTTGGATACGACTTCTGCGAAGGTGCGATACCCTACATGGATCTACCTTGGGCTCTCGAAGTTGGGAAAGACGCAGATGAAGATGCTGAAGAACTAGAGGCTGAAGAGCTTAAGGGTACCCGCGGCGGTATCCTACCCGTGTTGAAGTTCCTTAGTGAGGAGCTTGAGGGTCTCTGGAAGGACGGAATGGACTCGATCTACCTCTGGGATGCTAGGAGGCTTGATACGGTTCTGGAACAAGGCTCTGTGGATCTCGTCCACGTCGACCCCCCATACTACGATCAGCATGACTATGCCGGGATAACGGAGTTCTTCTGGGTTATTATCCAGCAGGCATTAAGACCTGTGCTTGAAGACCTATTCCCCGTTGACCACGTCCACATAGACTGGGATCCATTCGAGCCCAGGATACCTAGGGAGCTTGAGATCGGCGGCTCTCCCCCGCCTAGGATTGGGGGTGGCAGTAGGTTTGGAGAGCAACTCAGAATGTTCCTTGAAGCCACGTCCAAGGTTCTCAAGCCCGACGGCATCCTAGTCATGTGGTATTCCTATGGAAAACTCCACGGGTGGGAAGAGCTCTTCTACAGGTTCTACGAAGCCGGGTACGCCGTTACGAAGACGTGGCAGATTTGGAGCGAGTCTAGGCAAAGGAGGATCGCCCTACAGAGCAGTGCTTTCTTCACCAGCATAGTCATAGTTGCCAGGCCCAACGCCAAGAGGAAGCCTTTACTCGGCGACGATGATCACGAGTTCGTCGAAGATGTCAAGAGCACGGTCGCGTCTTCCATGAACGCTATAATAGGAAGCTACGGTATGGATCTGCTCAGGGAGGCTTTAGTGGTATCCATTGCCGACGGGTTCGCTGCGGTAACGAGGTACACTCTACCAGCCTCAAGTTCACTTACCCAAGCCCACAACTATAGGAGGCTGGCTAATAAAGCCTTGGAGGTCTCTGTGAACACAGTCATGGAGCTCCTAGCCAGCAGGGTAGGTATCCAGAACCTAGATATTAAAGGTCTAGACCCCACCTCTAGACTCTACCTGTTCCTACTCATAGCGTCGGATGAGAGACTTCGAGTACCGTACGACTTCTCTAACAGGGTGTACCAGGTTTTAAGAGCGCCCTCCCTAGAAATAATACAGCAGAATAAGGAGAGCGAGGGAATTCTCACGTTGAGACCGCCTGATGCGATGGCAACCCTAGGGGTTAGGATCGGGAAGGCCGCAGAGCTCGTGAGGAGCGTCAGGGAGACTATAGCACGCTACGGCGTGAGAGCTGCAGAGGAAATGGTGGCCCAAGCGGATAGAAACGATGTGGTCCTAGCATACTATTTGACCGCTATATGCTGGAAGAAGTTGGGCATAGGCGATAGTGGTGAAAGGGATAGGATTCTAAGGGTTCTGGGTGGTGGGCTATGAGGCCCCTAGACCAGTATTTAGATGAGGACTGGCTTGAACACATATCAAGACAAAGCCCTGACGAGCTGGCCCCTAGCCTTGGCTCAGTGATACTGGCCTTAAGTAGCGAGGAAAACTTGAAAACGGTGTTGGAATATGCCAAGGCAGACATATTCCTTGCTATGACACAGCTGACACCCAGTTACGTCGAGATCCTGAGGGCGATTCTAAACGCTCTAAGAAGTAGGAGCTATGTAGGGCTATTTCTAAACTTGGATATGGGGATGGGCAAGACCCATCTGCTTACCCTCCTAC
>NZ_JBMFLX010000145.1:0-3024 GCF_049970975.1 Infirmifilum sp.
AGTTCTTTAAGACGACATAATACCAGACTATAGACATCGCCTCTATCTGAGGTTATAGTCTCAAATTCCAGGTCTCCATAGGCTCCATATGGTTCTATTTTTCGAATATCGTAGGGGTCGCCCGCGGCTCGCCTCACGGGACCAACGGTCACATATTTGCGCGCCTGGTCTAGTGTGTATACGCCAATGTTTCGTGTTCTCTCTACGAAGAGATCGCTAGACATAGCGGTTTCGATAACATTTTCTATTTGCTTTGAAAACTCGCCGACTTTAAGGGACATCTTCTTCAGTTTTGCGTCATCTATGTCTTTACGAACCCCTCCTATGGTTACAAACGACTTGTGTACTCTGTTACCGGTAGCCTCTTCTAGCAAATCTAGAATAGTCTCACGTAGGCTCCACACCCACATAAACATGGTCTCAAACCCCATCCAGTAGCCTACAAGCCCAAGCCACAACGAGTGTGAGTGTATCCTTTCCAACTCGGCTATCAGTGTTCGAAGATAGAGAGCCCGCTTAGGTATATCTATGCTGAGTAGTTTTTCGACCGCCTCTACAAAGGTCCATGCATGATGTGTGCTGCAAATCCCACAAACCCTTTCTAAAAGGAATATGTCGCGGAGATACGTTCTTCCCTCAGCTGCTTTCTCTATCCCCCTGTGTACGAAGCCTATCCTCAGGTAAGCTTTCCGTATAGTCTCACCCTCTACAATTAAGCTGAAACGCTCCGGCTCCTTTAACGCAGGGTGATATGGACCCAGCGGGAGAACCACGTTCTCAGGGGATAAAGGTGCCAAGGGTGTAAATTGTACTGGGCCGCAACTTTGTGTTTTCGCGATTTTTTCTTTGATTGATTCACTTTTCACCTCCTTAAGGAGAGGGGGTGGAGCGTCCTGTGGGTAACAGTCTGGTAGTATGAATCGTTGCTGGCTGGTATTATGCAACCCTTCTACTTTAAGGCCGAAGAGTTCTTCAGACTCTCTCTCATAATATGCTGCTCCAGGGACTATTGATGTGAGAGTTGGAACAACGGGTGCTTGTTTTGATACTTCTACTGATAAATGAACGATTGACCCATTAAGGCTTGAGAAATGATATATCACCTCTATTTTATCTCCTCTATCGACGGCTGTAATAGCTACTAGGTGGGTGAAGCCGGAGCTTGTTAGTTTTTCCACCTCCTTTAGTAAATCGTCTAGGCTAACCCTATTCTTACTCTGGACTCGTGTTCCCCCCATGATTAGACACCCCCACGACCTTAGATAGTGCTTTTAAAAGCGCGCGTGGACTGGCAGGACACCCCGGGATCTTGACGTCCACGGGGACTACCTCACCTGCTCCTCCCAGAACATTATAACAGTCGGCAAAGACGCCTCCAGAACAAGCACATGTACCTAGGGCTACAACATATTTGGGATAAGGAATTTGATCATATATAGAGCGTAAAGCCGGCACGACTTGAGATGTAACGGGGCCAGTAACAACAAGTACGTCAGCGTGGCGGGGGCTAGGAACTAGTTGTACCCCAAGACGCTCGGGATCGTATCTAGAGGTGAGAAATGCCACAAGCTCTATATCGCATCCATTGCACCCACCTGAGTTGAAATGATAAAGCCAGAGGCTTTTCCTCTGCAGGAGCGATAGCTTCACCATTATATACCCTATTATACTTATCAAAATTTTTACATATAAAGAGAATTTAATAACTCCAGTTAATATTTTTTAAAGTATAGGAGAATAATTATTGTCATTGGACAAAATAAATAATAATTTTTTAAAATAATAGGAGAGATACTCTTATTAACTATTAGATCTAATTCTCTCATAAAAATAAATACTCAGATCGTACTAGTAGATCCTTATAGGCTGATTCTAAAAGACAAATAGTCTACAAAAAACTATATAATTGACTTTCACGAGAATATCTAGGGTAGAACATGTCGGCTCAAAGAGTTGTCAGGCGTGTACAAGTAACTGGGGGATCCACGTTCATAATCTCCATACCCAAGGAGTGGGCTTCAAGCGTTGGCATAGACAGAGGCAGTATGGTTACACTCTCGCTGGAGCACGATGGGAGCATACGGGTCATACCCAGTGGGAAGAAGCTACAGTCTACGAATGTAGCCGAGATATTTGTGAAAAAGGAGATCTCTGAAGGAGCTGTTTTAAGGGAAATAATGTCAAAGTACCTTGTAGGCTATAAAACGATTCATGTGAGATTCCAGCAAGACAATCCCATCTTAAGGGGAAAGCTCAAGGAGATAGCGGTAAAGAAGCTTATAGGGGCCGAGGTCTTGCACGAAGACTCACGAGAAATGACAATACAGGTTCTCGTTAATGTGGGGGACTTTCCCCTCATAAACATCATTCAAAAAATGGGGGATACTGATAAGAGCATGTTGCTAGATGCTATCGAGCTCTTCAGGAAGGGGCTTAAGGATAAAACTTATATTGGAGAGCTTGCAATGCGCGATGACATAGTGGATAAACTCTACCTTTATGGGCTCCGTCAACTAAACACCGCGTTGAAGGGCTACGTGAGTCTGGAGGAGATCGGTCTCTCAAGAAGCGAGGAGATCCTGTCTTACGGTATGGTTCTGAAGAATATGGAGAGGATAGGCGATCACGCCGCAACTATAGCGACCCATCTGCAAGAGATTCCCATTGACTTTAAGGGTGTAAAGGACATATTTGACTTTGGTGAAGCTGTAACCGAATTTTTCATGCAGAGTGTAAAGACTTTCCTTGACCGAAACAAGAAACAGGCAAACGATCTCCTAGACGCTAAGATTGAAGAGATAAAGGAAATGGAGAGGAAGCTCTCAAACATTTATACAGTTGAGGACGCTAGGGTTCTCACGACGATAAGAACTATTGTTGGAAGCTATAGACGGGTAGCCGACTACTCCACGGATATACTTGAAGCAACCATAGACCTTCACGACATTAGATAGAGGGAAACCAGGAAAAATTCAAAACAAATTGGATGGGAAAAACATAGAGATAATTTCATAACCAAAAAGC
>NZ_JBMFLX010000146.1:0-2974 GCF_049970975.1 Infirmifilum sp.
TCTTTAAAGACCTCCCACTTCCAGTCGCCCAGCGTAGCCGACATCACCACGACGGGGACTTCAGCCTTCCTGAGAACCTCCAGAGTTACCTTGAGCGAGGCCATACTCTTACCTGACTCTTCCCTTGCGGCGACATGTGCCTCGTCGAGGATAACGCAGGAGGGATATATGTACGCGAATGGCACGTGGTAGTGGATGGCCTTCGAGCCCTGCTTGAGAAGCTTGTGGAGCTCCCCGATGGGCGCCCTTAAAAGGTTGTGTATAAAGGAGTCAAGCGTGGTCAAAACATACTCACGCCTGAAGTACGTATCCTTTACAAAGCCTTTACTGGTAAGCGTCGTGTCACCGTCCTGGTAAGCGAACTCTACCCCAGGGTACTCTTCGACGTATCTCTCAAGAGTCTTGTGGAGCGTGGCCCTCAGAGGGAACACATGAATAGCCTTCCAGCATAGGCCTGCCTCCCTGAAGGCCTTGAAGATGACTGGCCCAGCCGAGGTTTTTCCGTAACCCGTGGGCAGCTCCAGAACCAGGTACTCGTGCCCAGACCGGATCAGCTCTATAGCCTCCAGAATAGCCTTTCTCATATACTCACTTAGCTATGTGTCTCGCCAGATTAACCACTTCCTCCATTTCCGGAGGTGTGAGCCTCCTGGCCTGGGTTGCGTTCCTCAGTATCTGATACAACAGGGTAGGGCTCCTGGTCTGCATGTACGTAAGTAGCGCTGTAGACGTAGGCTCTATCAGCTCTGATGAGGGGGCTTTCCGGTAGAGGTTGACATAGAACCATGCGTATGGGCTCTTATCGCAGAGAGCGGTGACAGGTAGCTGCGAGGACGTGTAGTAGTTATCCTTTATCACCAGGAGCCTAGCACTAGCATACCTACAGTTTTTCAGCCTTGTAACGAGAAGGGCCACCGCGAGCACGAAGGCCTCGCTGAAGCTAAGACCTCCTTTACTACTCTTTGATGCGCGAGCCCACGCCAATCTTTGGAAATCCTTATTTATCTCTCCAAGATCTCTCCTGCCTATAATTTCTCGTCCAGCCTCGACGAAGACGAGAACACTATCACCACCTATTTTCACCTTGAAGTAACGGTCAGCGGCCTTAGACAGCTCCGCGAAGGCCTTGATTGTCTTGTATGTTTCAGACGTCTTAAACTCGTGGGGATGAATGGAGCTCTTCAAGTATTCCTTCATCTCGATAAGCTCACTGGAGGACAGTTGGATTTCGCACGACGTGAAGTCTTGCACGGTTAAATACACAGGTGCCTGCCTCCTGGTTGAAGACCTCGACCCGGATTTAGCACCCTGGGCTGCAAGGGACCCAACGTAGCCGTTGAAGTTGTTCACGAGGACATTTATATTACTGGGCGACTTGAGATCTGTTAGTTCAAGGCCGGCAGTAATGATCGAGGTTATGTTAGCCTTGTAAAAGAACAGGAAGTGCATGAAACGCTCTATGTTGTCTAGGTTAACACATACCTCAAATTTCTTGTTACGCGAGGGCATCCTCGGGGATCACCACGTCAAATTGTTTACCATCAGAGGTGAGGATCCTAACAGCCTTCCACCCATCTACCAGTTCACTTGAATAAAAGCTGAGCCAAGAGCTATCCATAGGGGATCTCAATGGGAGACAATACGGCTCTGCCTCGTGTGTTAAGGGGTCGCTCTGGGGCCTGGTAGCCATATAGTTTACAACACCTTTCCCGGTACACGCGTCACAGCCCATTTGCAGGGAACGGCAAGGTATGTAAAACCTCGTGTGAAACTTCTCCTCCCCTCCAATCGGGGTAATCTTCACCACGTTTAGAGGCGTGGCTGCTACGAGTGTCTCCTTTGAGCCCACCCTAAATATGTTTCCAACGTATTTCGCAAGGCTCTCCTCGACAACGTAGAGGGCGTATGCGGGTTCCCAGTAATACACCTCCAGTCTACTTGCCGGCTGGTACAAGATCTGGGTAGCGCTTAGAACCAATTCTTTCCTGGATATCTCCCCTCTCTTGAACATCTCTATCTCACGGTCAAGACGAGCATAATTCTTCAATATGTTAAGGGTCTCATCGTCGACCTTCCCCTTAACGATAATATTATTGGCGGCACTCAGCACATTAAGCCTCTGGGATCGCTGGCTCAAGCCTGAAAAGTGCCTTGAAACGTTTTCAACCTCGGTGTAAGGAGGCACCCAGAACGTCACGTACCTAACTTTGTCGAGGAACTCGTCGGGTATCTCCGTTTCAACAGGGTAGTAATATACTGCCGCCAGTGCCCCGATAAGGGTCGAGGGAGAGGGGGCGAGGTTTCCCCTACCATGCTCAGCGAACCATGGAACAGATGAAAACGGGGAGAAAAAATCAAGCTGGACCAGAGCAAAGGAATACCTCATTTCTCGACGGCACCTATCTTCTCCATAACAGCCTCTTTCACTTTGTCTATAAGAGCCTCGAGAGAATCTGAAGCATCGACACCCTCTGCGCGTTTGCAGGAAGTGATGCCCTCCTTGTCGAAGCAGAAGAGCTTGACATCACTAACATTGTAGCTCTTGGCCCTTAACAGGTTCTCCGCGACGTAATCCCCGAAACGTGGAGGAGTAACATTGAAGGGTAATGGGTCGGCGACACCAGCTATAGCTCCAAGCGTCTCGATGATCGGTAGATAGCGGGCCTTCTTAGCCCCGAACAACAAGCCTCCATACAACGTCTTTAACGCGTCGAAAGCCAGTTCGACCCTTTTAGCCCTGTTCTCTACATAAGGATCTTTCTCCGACTCTAATCTACCTATCCGGTCAACGTCTATGGCAACACTATGAATATAGATAGCTGTCCCTGCCTCAATCTGGTACGGAACCTGTTGCTCGGGATCCTGCAGGTTGTAACGCACGTGCAGCTCGGGAACCACGACCCCCCTCGCGCTCACCGAGTCAGGAACCATGTAGCTGAACATTACGGGCGAGGTACGCCGGAGCATCCTGCCC
>NZ_JBMFLX010000147.1:0-2969 GCF_049970975.1 Infirmifilum sp.
CCCTCACCGAGAAGAAGAAAAGGACAACACCGAGGAGCCGGCACCCAGCGGTGCAGGCAGTGGTAAACTTACTCTATATACTTCTTTAGCTCGGGTCTCTGCTCTGCCATTTTCTTGAACAACGAGATAGATATCTTGTCTACAAGCGCTCTGCCCTGATCGGAGACAACCCGCCCCTTGCTCGTCTTCACGATAAGACCGGCAGCTTCTAACTGTTGAAGCGCTTTACGGACCGCTGCCCCTCCACCCTTTTTGAAATGTTTCCGCTTGACAGTATTCTTGGTTCTACCACCATACGCTGTGCGCAGCCTCTCTATACCTACTGGCCCGTAGAGGTATACCTTCCTGAGAAGAGCTGCACACCTCTTATACCACCAGTCAGGATCACTTGGTATGCGTTCCCGGGTGGGTCCCGTTTTTGCAAAATATGACCACTCGGGTGGCTGGACTTCCTTTACATTCTCTTTTAGATATTTAGCCAATTCTTCAATCAGTATGTTTGGGGGAACGAAACGTGCATCTACCAAACAGTTCACCTTCCCTACACACTTCGACACAACTTATAAAATTTATGTCTCTTAGAAGAAAAGGATTTGTTTATGTCCAATGTGAAAGAAGGAGACTGGGTACTGTTGTATTACAATGAAAGAAAAAACTATGTCGTACGCGTTGAAAAAGGAAAGACGTTTCACTCAACACATGGCTCAATAGACCTCTCATCACTCATTGGTGTGCCATACGGCAGTTACGTGGAGACGAATATAGGTGAAAAACTACTAGTGACAAAAACGAGCTTCATGGAGAGGCTTGAAGGGCTGCAAAGAACAACTCAGGTAATTTATCCAAAAGACCTGGGTTACATATTACTTGCTTCAGGCGTAGGACCTGGAAGTGTTGTAGTTGAAGCTGGAACGGGGACTGGTTTCCTAACTGCTACTCTGGCCTGGTACGTGCGACCGAGTGGACGCGTATACACATATGAGATACGTAAGGATTTCTACCAGCAGGCCCTAAAGAACTTCGAGCTTCTTGGAGTCCTACCATATATAACCGCGAAAAACAGGGACATCCGAGACGGTATTGAAGAGGAAGATGTGGATGCGGTTCTTTTAGATCTTCCATCCCCATGGGAAATTATTCATGAGGCTTACGCTAAGCTAACACATGGAGGCTCCCTGACAGTGTTTGTACCAACTCTCACGCAGGTTGAAAAAACGCTTCGCAGTCTTCGATCATCTGATTTTAAACTCATAGAGGTTTCCGAGAGCATTCAGAGAAAATACCAAGCCACTCCTGGCGAGCTACGCCCACTAACGCTTGGAGTCATGCATACCGGCTACATAATCAGGGCTCGGAAACCATAGTGTAATGCTTTTAACCCCATCTGAATTATAGAAAACAAGCGGGGGTGCCCGAGCTAGGTCAAAGGGGGCGGTCCCTATGAGGGCCCACACTCAAGATCCGCTGGCGTCGGCCTACCCGGGTTCAAATCCCGGCCCCCGCACCTCTCCTGGAATAATACTCATTTTCTAGAATTTTTTAAGGAATAAAAGTGGAAGACTAATTGGGTTTACTCTTCCGTAGAGCTATAACCTTGAATTCTCTCAGCCGCCATATCCAAAAGGAACTCGCTTTTCCAGCCTGCATTCCGAAATCTACTGCTAAGAATTATTAGTACGCCAGGTGTGAAGGACGCCAGGACGGCGTAAATAACGCGTCCCTTATGCGACAAGGTCACAGCAAGCACTAAAGCATTTCTTGGCGGATCACCCTGTAATTGATAACGCAAAACGTGCTCGGACACAACGTATCTTTCTGGATTCAATCCATACTCCACAAGCCACTCAATAATTTTCTTAAAGTAAATCGCGTACCTTTCACTACTCCTAGTCTTTTTAAGGCCTAGAACCCCTAAATCAAGCCAAAAAACTTCTGCATCTCTGTTCACATAGAATACGGCTATACTTTTAAGACCACGCATCCGCACAAGACCTCCCAGACCCCGAAAAACCCCCCACTAAATAAGCTCTTCGTTGTGCCCGCTGTAGACCTTCAATATATATGAGTCTGCACACATAATACTTTTACAACCTCTAATCTTACGTCTCTTGACACCAGTAGAGCTAGATTTAAATCCTTCAACTAAATAAAGAAGTAGAGCCCGGTGGTGTAGCGGTCAAGCATGGCGGGCTCTGGCCCCGCAGATCCGGGGTTCGAATCCCCGCCGGGCTACTTCATGTTTCTTATGCAGGAACATTACTTATTGTAATAATCGAAGAGCGAAATCCATTTATTTCCCCAATAAACCACAACTTTAGGGTCAGCCGGGGTAGCTCAGCTGGGAGAGCGCTCGGCTGAAGTCTCCCAGTAGAAACCGAGAGGTCCCGGGTTCAAATCCCGGCCCCGGCACCATTCTCGGCCCTATTTTACTTTCAATATCCCTAATCCCTAGTATGTCTTCCCCGCTTCCCATTCCTCGAGGAGGCTTTCAAGCATGCCCCTGTACTCCACGAGTCCCCTGAGCATTGCTTCCATGCTTTGGAGTGCCCTCCTTTGGTCTAAGAGGATGCCAGCGTAGGCCCTCAGCGAGGCGTGTGCAGGGTTTGGGCCTCGAAATAAACGCTGACATAAACGCGTGCTTAAACATAACCAGAAGAGTGGGATACAATCTGCCCACAACAGCGAAAATCGAATCCTACACCCCCACACAGCGAAGCCACATCAAAAGACAAGGGACAAAAAGATAAGACCACCAGAAGCCAGAGAATAACCCCAAAGAAGAGTAACCCGGGAGCCCGCCCCAGTGACGCGGGGCGTTTTAGATTCAATAAAGGGTTCTGAAAGAATTATGCTTCGGATTTCTCTTGATCAAGAGGAGTCTCCTCTAGGCTCATCCAATTTAACAATGGGCTTCTTTCGACTATTTTTCCCTGCTTAACTGCATCCATTAGAAAGAAGTGGATTTGCGA